>JAHEXO010000034.1:0-7597 GCA_023252065.1 Nocardioides sp.
TCCCTGCACGCGCCCGACGCCGAGATGGCGCTGCGCAACGCCCGCGACCTCTACACCCGACGCAGCGAGGGCGTCTCGATCTGGGTGGTCCGGGCCTCCGACATCGAGGCGTCGACGCCCGACGAGCGCGACCCGTTCTTCGACCCCGCGGCCGACAAGATCTACCGCCACACGACGTTCTATGAGGTCCCCGAGGGCGTGGAGCACCTGTGACGGACACCGCCCTGTTCGACTACACCCTCGGTCTCGCCGACGACGCGCTCGTCTCGGCCCAGCGCATGGGCTGGTGGATCAGCCGCGCGCCCGAGCTCGAGGAGGACGTCGCGCTGGCCAACATCGGGCTCGACCAGCTCGGCCAGGCGCGCACCCTGCTGACCTACGCCGGTCAGGTCGAGGGCGACGGCCGCACCGAGGACGACCTCGCCTACCTGCGCGACGACCGGGAGTTCCGCAACGTCTGGCTCGTGGAGCGGCCGATGACCGACTTCGGGGTCGCGATGGCCCGGTTGCTTGTCTTCGCGACCTACCAGCTCCATCTCCACCGAGCCCTGCTCGACGCGGACGACGAGACGCTGGCCGCGATCGCCGGCAAGGCGGTCAAGGAGGTCGCCTACCACGTCGACCACGCCGGTCACTGGGTCGTGCGGCTCGGCGACGGCACCGAGACCTCCCATCTGCGCATGCAGGCCGCCCTCGACGCCGAGTGGCCCTACGTCGACGAGCTGTTCGGTCTCCTCGGCCCGGCACTGGCCGGCGGGGTGGCCGATCCCGCAGCCTTGCGCACCCCCGTCCTCGATGACGTACGTCGCGTGGTCGCCGAGGCGACCCTGTCGGTGCCCGAGGTGGCACCGGCCGTCGGTGGCGGCCGCGACGGCCTCCACACCGAGCACCTCGGCCACCTGCTGGCCGACATGCAGCACCTCCACCGCTCCCACCCGGGAGCCACGTGGTGAACCCCCAGACCATGACCAGCCGCGCCCGGGCCATCGCGGCCACGGTGCCCGACCCCGAGCTGCCGATGGTCAACATCGACGACCTCGGCATCCTGCGCGACGTGACCGAGGACGACCAGGGCCGCGTGCACGTCACGATCACGCCCACCTACTCCGGGTGCCCGGCGATGGAGACGATCCGTACCGACCTCGTCGACGCCCTGACGCTGGCCGGCTACCAGCACGTCGACGTCGAGTTCGTGCTCAGCCCGGCCTGGACGACCGACGACCTCAGCGACGAGGCGAGGGCCAAGCTGGAGCGGGCCGGCATCGCGCCCCCGGGTCCGGTCGCCGCCGGCGGGGCCGTCCCGCTCGCGCTGTCGGTGCGCTGCCCGCAGTGCGGCAGTCTCGACACCCGGCAGTCCAGCCGGTTCGGCTCCACCGCGTGCAAGAGTCTGTGGGTCTGCCGCGCCTGCCGCGAGCCCTTCGACCACTTCAAAGCCATCTGAAGGCCTCGACCCCTGTGACCAAGCCGCAGTTCCACCCGCTCCGGGTGGCCTCCGTCGAGCCGCTGACCGACGACTCGGTCGCGATCACGTTCGCCGTCCCGCCCGATCTCGCCGACGACTACCGCTTCGTGCACGGACAGCACCTCACGATCCGCGGCGACGACGGCGAGCGCCGTAGCTTCTCGATCTGCACGACCCCGAGCTCGCGGGCGCTGCGGATCGGGGTGAAGAAGCTCCCCGGTGGCGTGTTCTCCGAGGGCGTCGTCGACACACTCCACGTCGGCGACGAGCTCGACGTGATGACCCCGGCCGGGCGGTTCACCACCCACCTCGACCCGGACTCACGCCGTACCTATGCCGCGATCGCCGCCGGCTCGGGCATCACGCCGGTCATCTCGATCATCTCCACGATCCTCGAGCACGAGCCGCACGCGCAGGTGCTGCTGGTCTACGCCAACCGGAGCCATCGCACCGTGATGTTCCTCGACGACCTGCACGACCTCAAGGACCGCTACCCCGAGCGGTTCCAGCTCGTCCACGTGCTCTCACGCGAGGAGCAGGACGTCGAGCTGTTCTCCGGCCGGCTCGACGGCGACCGGCTCAACCGGATCCTCGCCGCGCTGCTGCCGCCCGACCAGGTCGACGAGTGGCTGCTGTGCGGCCCGCAGCAGATGGTGGTCGACCTGCGTGACGTGATCCTGGCCCACGGCGTCGACCCGCACGTGCTCCACACCGAGCTCTTCCACGCCGACCCGGTGCCGCGCGCACCGGAGGTGGTGGCCTCGTCGGTCGAGGGCGCGGCCCAGGTCACGATCAAGCTCGACGGCCGCACGTCCGAGTTCGAGCTGCGGCCCGACGACGTCGGCGTGCTCGAGGCCGCGCTGCGGGTGCGCTCCGACCTGCCGTTCGCCTGTCGCGGCGGCGTCTGCGGCACCTGCCGCGCCCTGCTCGTCGAGGGCACGGTCGCCATGGACGTCAACTACGCCCTCGAGCCCGAGGAGATCGAGGGCGGCTACGTCCTGACCTGCCAGTCACACCCGACCTCGGAGCACGTCGTCCTCGACTACGACGCCTGAGCGAGGACGGTCCGGGCCGACGAAGTCGGGACGGACGACCGCAGCGAACCGCCGAGCGCGCTGGCGCGCCGGCGGCGACTAGCGGTAGCGGTCGGGGAGCTGCTCGCCGAGCTTGACCTGCGGCTTGGGCTGGCGCATGAAGCGCATCTGCATCGCCCGGATCACCGTGTAGTACGTCGTCCCGTTGAGCGGCTCGTCGGGGAACCTGGCCTTGAGCTCCTTGCGCATGCGTGATCGCAGCCGCAGCACCTCGAAGACCACGAGGATGAGCAGGGCGAGCATCGCGGCGTTGAGGTAGCCGGCGAGGGTGCGGTTGCCGGTCCAGCCGAGCAGCACGACGACGAACATCAACGGCAGCAGGAACTCCACCAATGTGAACCGGCTGTCGATGTAGTCGCGGATGAAGCGCTTGACCGGCCCCTTGTCGCGCGGCAGCAGGTGGCGCTCGTCGCCCGTGCGCATCGCCTGGCGCACCTGGCTGGAGCTCTCCGCGCGCGCGGCCCGGCGGGCGGCGGCCTGCTCCTTGCGGGTGCGCGGCACCTTGGCCCTCGCCTTCCGCGCGGCCTCGGCCTCCTTGCGCGTCGGCGTGGGCCGACCCTTCTTCTGGCCCGTGGCGGGCGTGAGGCTCTCCTCGACGGGAGCCGGAGTGTCGGTCTTGGTACGGCGGAACAAGGCGCTGCTTCCTGTGCTGCTCGGGATGGAACGCCAACCCTACCGTCGGGCACCGGCCGACCCACGCGCCGTACCTTGACGACAACCCATAGGCTGTGGCGCATGAGCATGTGGCAGCGCATCAGCCTGATCTTCCGCTCCAAGGCGAACAAGGCGCTCGACAAGGCCGAGGACCCTCGCGAGACGCTCGACTACAGCTACCAGCGGCAGCTCGACCTGCTCGCCAAGGTACGCCGCGGGGTCGCCGACGTGGCGACGTCCCGCAAGCGGGTGGAGCTGCAGGTCAACCAGCTGACGGCCCAGTCCGACAAGCTGCAGAAGCAGGCCGAGCAGGCGATCTCCATGAACCGCGAGGACCTCGCCCGCGAGGCGCTGACCCGCAAGTCCGGGCTCACCACGCAGATCGCCGACCTCAAGGCCCAGCAGGCCCAGCTCCAGGGCGAGGAGGAGAAGCTCACCCTCGCCCAGCAGCGCCTGAGCGCGAAGGTCGAGTCCTTCCGCACCCGCAAGGAGACCATCAAGGCCACCTACACAGCGGCCGAGGCGCAGACCAAGATCAACGAGGCGATGTCCGGCATCGGCGAGGAGATGGGCGACGTCGGCATGGCGATCCAGCGTGCCGAGGACAAGACCGCCCAGATGCAGGCCCGCGCCTGCGCCATCGACGAGCTGATCGCGTCGGGTGCCCTGGACGACGCCAGCTCGCTCAACCAGGGCGACGACATCGCGCGTGAGCTCGAGGCGATGAGCTCGCAGTCCGACGTCGAGGCCGAGCTCGCCCGGATGAAGGCCGTGGACGCCCCCGCCCAGCCCGAGGCGATCGAGGCCGGCCAGGACGGCGGCGACATCATCGAGGCGGAGCCCGAGACGTCGACCCAGGCCACGCCCCAGACCACGACGGAGTCGAAGGACCCGTCGTGATCGTGCGGATCCTCGGCGAGGGGCAGTACGACCTGTCCGACGAGGCCGTCTCGGCGCTCAACGACCTCGACGCCGAGGTCGAGCGTGCGGTGGAGGACGGCGACGACGAGACCTTCCGTTCGGCGCTCGCCTCGCTGCTCGACGCCGTACGCACGGCGGGGGTGGCCCACGACGTCGAGTCGCTGGCGCCCTCCGACCTGATCCTGCCGATGCCCGACGCGACGCTGTCCGAGGTGCGCGACATGCTCAGTGGCGACGGGCTCATCCCCGGCTGACTTGGGCCCTGCGGGACACTGGAGCCATGGCACGCACCCGTTTCGTCGGCGACCGAGGTCTCACCGTGCGGATGACCTCCGTGATGTTCCTGCTCGGCGCCGTCTTCGTCGCACTCGTCGTCGTGCTGATGCTCGTGATGCCGGTGCAGTACGCGCCGATCATCGGGCTGATCGGCATCGGCATCGCCTGGGGCCAGTGGTACTTCTCCGACACGGTCGCGATGAAGGCGATGCGCGCCCGTGAGGTGACACCGGAGGAGGCGCCGGAGCTCCACCAGATGATCGACCGGCTCTGCGCGCTCGCCGACATGCCCAAGCCGCGGGTGGGGGTCGCCGACATCCCCGTGCCCAACGCGTTCGCCACCGGCCGCTCGCCCGAGCGCTCGGTCGTCTGCGTCACGACCGGCATCCTCGGCCTGCTCACCGCCGACGAGATGGAGGCGGTGCTCGCCCACGAGCTCAGCCACGTCGCCCACCGCGACGTCACCGTGATGACCATCGCCTCGACCGCCGGCATCGTGGCCGGCATGCTCACCCGTGGTGCGCAGTACGGCGCGTTCTTCGGCGGCCGTCGCAGCAACGACAACAACGGTGCGCCGGTCTGGATCATCGTGCTGGGCGTCAGTCTCCTGGTCTACGCCGTCAGCTTCTTCCTGACCCGGCTGCTCTCGCGCTACCGCGAGCTGTGCGCCGACCGGTCGGGTGCCTACCTGACGATGAAGCCGCGCCACCTCGCCACCGCCCTGCAGAAGATCTCCGGAGGGATGAACGCGATCCCGACCGCCGACCTGCGCGCCTCGAGCTCGATGAACGCCTTCTTCATCACCCCGGCGATCAAGGGCGTCGGCCTCTCGCAGCTGACCTCGACCCACCCGTCCCTCGAGCAGCGGCTCGAGCAGCTGGCCAAGATCGAGGCCGAGCTGAGCCGCAGCTGATGGGCTTCTGGGACTCCGTCACCGGCCGCACCAAGCCCAAGAAGGCCGACCTCGACTCGCTGTTCCTGGTCCCCAGCGCTGCCGTCACCCTGGAGACCGCAGCCGGGCTGACCCCGACCGGCACCGGGTCGGTGTGCTTCCGCGCGGCCGACGGGGCGGCCTACCGGCAGGTGCAGGACGAGGTCGTCTCCCTGCTGCGCGGGGGTCCTGACAAGCCCGACGTCAGCGTCCAGGCCGACGAGTTCGGGTTCACCTGGATGGTGGTCGACCGCGTCGACGACGACGTCGACGGGCTGTGCACCGACCTCCACGCCCTCAACACCACCCTGGCCGAGCAGGGGTTCGGCGACGGGCTGCTGTGCACCGTCGTCCCGTTCGCCGACAGCACCGGGCGCAAGGTCGGGCTGGTCTACCTCTACAAGCAGGGCACCTTCTACGGCTTCGCCCCGACCGGGCCGAAGACCCGCGACAACCTGCTGGAGCTCCAGGTCCGCGACACCCTCGCCGCCGAGCTGCCCATGGAGCCCGACCTCCAGCGCTGGCTGGCTTTGTGGGGAGCGCCGGGGCTGTAGTCGTCGGTGTCCGGTCAGTCGCGGTGGGAGCGGCCGGGCAGGTCGAGCATCCGCTGCAGGGCGATCTGTGCGAGCTGCTCGGTGTCGGGGTCGACCTGGATCCGGTTGACGACCACGCCGTCGACCAGCGACTCCAGCGCCCAGACCAGGTGGGGCAGGTCGATCCGGTTCATCGTGGCGCAGTAGCAGACGTTGCGGTCGAGGAACACGATGTCCTGCTCGGGGTGCTCGCGGGCCAGGCGCTGCACGAGGTTGAGCTCGGTGCCGATCGCCCACCGCGATCCCGCTGGGGCGTTCTCGATCGTCTTGATGATGAACTCCGTCGACCCCACCAGGTCGGCCCGCGTGACCACGTCGTGGGTGCACTCCGGGTGCACGATGATCCTGAGCTCGGGGTCACGCGCCCGCAGCTCGTCGACCACGTCGGCGGAGAACCGGCCGTGCACCGAGCAGTGCCCGCGCCACAGGATGATCCGCGCCGCCGCGAGCTCCTCGGGGGTCACTCCACCGCCGGGCTGACGCGGGTCCCAGACCACGCAGTCGTCGAGGCTCATCCCGAGCTTGAGGACGGCGGTGTTGCGGCCGAGGTGCTGGTCGGGCAGGAACAGCACCTTCGCGTCGGGCACCTGGTCGAAGGCCCACTCCAGCGCCACGTCGGCGTTGCTCGACGTACAGACCGCGCCGCCGTGGCGGCCGCAGAACGCCTTGATGTCGGCCGAGGAGTTCATGTAGGTGACCGGGATGACGCGCTGGTCGAGACCGGCGTCGGTGAGCGCGTCCCAGCAGTCCTCGACCTGCGACAGCCGTGCCATGTCCGCCATCGAGCAGCCGGCGGCCAGGTCGGGCAGCACGACCTGCTGCTGCGGTGACGTGAGGATGTCGGCCGACTCGGCCATGAAGTGCACGCCACAGAAGACGATGTACTCCGCGGCCGGCCGGGCGGCCGCGTCCCGGGCGAGCTTGAACGAGTCGCCCGTCACGTCGGCGAACTGGATGACCTCGTCGCGCTGGTAGTGGTGCCCCAGGACGAACACTCGGTCGCCGAGCGCGGCCTTGGCGGCGCGGGCGCGCTCGACCAGCGACGGGTCGGAGGGGGAGGGCAGGTCGCCCGGGCACTCCACCCCGCGCTCTGCGCCCGGGTCGGACCCGCGACCGAGCGGGAGCAGGGGCAGGTCGACCGTCGTCATGCGGCCATCGTAGGAGCGCCGCCGTCGGCGCCCGCAGTCGGCCGCCGCGTCACATCAGAGCCCCGTGGGGGATGTACGGCGCGGGGGGCCGCATGTGCCGCAGCGCGGCGAAGCCGTCCAGGTGGAGCTCGAGCCGTGCGGCCAGCCCCACGTCGACGGCCCAGCTGTTCTCGGGGGTGATGTGGGCCGACACGATGTCGCCCTCGCTCGAGGCGATCGCCTCCCACAGCAGCCGGGCCGCGGTGCGCTTGTCGCTCGCCGCCAGCACCGCGACGCCGTGGTCGAGGTAGGCGTAGCCCTGCCCCGACGAGGTCTCGGTGACGACGAGCCGGAACTGGCTCATCAGGTTGTGGTGGTCGACGCCGTGCGCGGCCCCACGGGTGCGCCGGTCGAGGGAGTCCATCAGGTCGATGTCCGACTCGGTGCCCTCGCGCAGGTGGTCGAGCACCGGGATCTGCGACCGGTCGGGCCGTCCGCGCAGGAGCATCTGGGGATACAGCCGGAAGCCGGCCTCGTGG
>JAHEXO010000034.1:7607-10330 GCA_023252065.1 Nocardioides sp.
CCGTGCTCGAGAGCCGGGGCGAGGAGCGCCTTGCCGAGGCCCAGCCCCTGCGCCTCGGGCACCACGGCGTACGACGCGAGCAGCCAGAGCTTCTCGCGCACGAACGACACCACGACCCCCAGGATCTGGTCGTCGATCTCCGCCACCCAGCAGCCGCCGGGGTCGGTGCTGACGAGGTGCTCGGTGCGCGCGATCCAGTTCGCCCCCCGCTGCGGCGGGCGGAGCTCGGGGTCGGGGTCGGCCCGCCGGACCATCCGGGTGTCCAGCTCGTGGAACCCGATCGCGGTGACCCGCTCCGCTCGGGGTACGTCGTGCACGGTCATCGGCCGGATCCGCGCGTCCCCCACCTGACCAACCTAACGACCGCGCGAGGACGATGGAGGCATGCCACCGGTGCGGAAGGTCGGTCTGGAGGAAGAGCTCCTGCTGGTGCATCCCGAGACGGGGGAGCTGGCCAACGCCGCGGGAGCGGTGCTGCACGACCACCGGGTCAGCCGCGGCGACGCACCGCCGGCCTGGGCCACCATGATCCTCGAGGGTGAGCTCCTGCGCGACATGCTGGAGACGCACACCGACCCGATCGAGGACCTCGAGGAGATCGGCCGCCAGCTCCGGCAGGCGCGCCGTACGGCGATCGCGTCGGCCGACGAGGCCGGCGTGGCCGTCGCGGCCACCGGCACGGCACCGCTCGGCACCGCGCTTCCGGTCGTGAGCCCCAACCCGCGCTACGAGCGGATCGTCCAGGAGTTCGGCGACACCGGCCGAGGCGCCGGCACCCTCGGCATGCACGTGCACGTCGACGTGGCCGACGACGAGGAAGGGGTCCGGGTCATCGACGGGCTGCGGCTGTGGCTGCCGCTGCTCACCGCGATCTCGGCGAACTCTCCCTACGCCGCCGGCCGGGACACCGGCTACGCCTCGTGGCGCCAGCAGGTGTGGACCCGCTGGCCGACGTCGGGCACCGCCGAGCCCTTCGGGTCGGCCGCGGAGTACCGGCGGGTCTCGGAGAGCCTGATCCGCCTCGGCGCGGCCCTCGACGAGGGAATGCTCTACTACGACGCCCGGCTGTCGGCGTCCTATCCCACGGTCGAGATCCGGGTCGCCGACACCTGTACCGACGTCGACCACGCCCTCGTCGTCGCCGCACTGGCCCGAGCCCTGGTCGAGACCCTGGCCGACCCGAACGCGGCGGACAGGAACGTGGCCGACCCGAACGTTGCACAGGCCCCGCCCGGCGTCCAGCCCCGGTCCGACCTGCTCCGGGCGGCCTGGTGGCGTGCCGCGCGCTACGGGCTCTCCGAGGACCTGGTGCACCCGCAGACCTGGGACCTGGTGCCGGCCGCCGAGGCGCTGAAGGCGCTGGTCGAGCGGGTCGCGGACCCCTTGGCCGAGGCCGGCGACACCGACCGGGTGGATGACGGGCTGGCCCGGCTGGCCTCGGCCGGCAACGGCGCGCGGCAGCAGCGACAGGCCTTCGAGCGCAGTGGCGACCTGCACGCCGTCGTCGCCGACCTCGTCGGGCGAACGGCTGCCTCGGCCCGGGAGTGAGCCCCGCGACGCCCGACCGGCAGGATGGGCGCATGCGCGTGCTGGTGGCCCCCGACAAGTTCGCCGGCACCCTCACGGCGGTCGAGGCGGCCCGCGCGATCGCCGAGGGCTGGGCACGTCAGGCGCCCGACGACTAACTCGATCTCGCCCCGATGGCCGACGGGGGCCCGGGCTTCGTCGACGTGCTTCACGCAGCGCTGGGCGGCGAGCTCTCGGCCGTGACCGTGACCGGGCCGCACGCCGAACGGGTGCCGGGGACGGTGCTGCGCGTGGGTGAGCAGGCCTTCGTCGAGAGCGCTCAGGCCTGCGGGCTGGCGCTGACCGGCGGGGAGCGCGCGGAGAGCGCCACCACCTGGGGTGTCGGCGAGCTGGTCATGCACGCGATCGAAGCAGGCGCCACCGACATCGTGGTCGGCCTCGGCGGCTCCGGCACCAACGACGGGGGAATGGGCCTGCTCGGCGCCCTCGGCGCGACCGCCGACCGCCCCCTCGACGGTGGTACGGCGGCCCTCGCCGGCGTGACCGCCCTCGACCTCACTCCTGCGCGGACCCGCGTCCAGGGCATCCGCCTGGTGGCCGCCAGCGACGTCGACAACCCGCTGACCGGGCTCTTCGGGGCCACCAAGACCTTCGGCCCGCAGAAGGGGATCGCCGAGGACCGCCTGCCGGTCGTCGACGGCGTCCTCGAGGAGCTCGCCGCGGCCACCGACCGCCGTACCGCCCTCGACAAGGGCGCCGGCGCCGCTGGGGGTCTCGGGTTCGCCCTGCTCCTCCTCGGAGCCACCCGGAGGCCCGGGTTCGACGTCGTGGCTGAGGCCGTCGCGCTGGCCGGCCGGGCCCGCACGGCCGACCTCGTGGTCACCGGCGAGGGCGCCTTCGACTTCTCCAGCCGCTCCGGCAAAGTCCCCTACGGCGTCGCGACGGTTGCCGCCGAGGCGCTGCGGCCCTGCGTGGCCCTGGCCGGACGGGTGCTCGTCGGGTCGCGCGAGATGCGCGCCCTCGGCATCGAGTCGGCCTACTCCCTGGTCGACCTCGTGGGCGAGGAGCGGGCGCTCGGTGATCCCTCCGGCAGCCTCGCCGACCTGGCCGCGCGGGTGGCCCGCACCTGGTCGCACTGAGCTCCCGCGGGGCCACCGCTCGGCTCCGGGATCCCTCGGAATAACCGTCGCTGTGCG
>JAHEXO010000035.1 GCA_023252065.1 Nocardioides sp.
GCGTCGCCCTCGACCCGGTGCGGGTAGTCGATCCCGCACGAGACCCAGGTCAGCTCCAGCGGCTTCAGGCCCTCCGCGAGGCTGCGGCCGAGCCACGTGCGGCGCGAGGTGACGCCCCGCCACGCGGCCCGTTCCGGAGGGGCCGGCCGGGTCAGCCGTACGCCGTCCCGCCAGGCGCCGCTGCCCCGCTCCGCGACGTACGCCGTCCGGTGCTGCGGCTGCCAGATCCAGCCGCGCACCGACTCGCCGGCCTTCACCTCGCCCACCATCACGGCATGGTCGGGCGAGCCGTGCACGAAGTTCTTGGTGCCGTCGACCGGGTCGACGGTGAACGCGTGGTCGGCCGCCAGGAACGCCGCCATCAGGCCACGCTGCTCGGCGTAGGTCTCCTCGCCGAGGATCACCGCGTCGGGGTAGGCCGCCCGCAGGGCACGCGTGATCAGCACCTCGGCCTCACGATCCGCGGCCGTGACCAGGTCGCCCGGGCCCTTCTCGTCGATCTCGTGCGACGTCAGCGACCTGAACCGCGGGTCGATCACCTCGGCCGCGACCTCCTGCATCAGCCGGAGCACGGCGTCGGTTTCCATCCCGCCACCTTAGGGTCCGCCGGTAGTAGGTTCGCGATCATGGAGTCCTACGCCAAGGGCGAGACCGACGCGGCCCTGCTCGAGGAGACGATCGGGGCCAACCTCGAGCGCACGGTCGCGGCGTTCCCCGACCGCGAGGCGATGGTCGAGCTCGCCTCCGGCAGGCGCTGGACCTGGCGCGAGTTCGACCACGACGTCGACCGCCTCGCACGCGGTCTCATCGCGGCCGGCATCGACCAGGGCGATCGGGTCGGCATCTGGGCGCCCAACAGCGCGCGCTGGACGATCACCCAGTACGCCGCGGCCAAGGCAGGTGCGATCCTGGTCAACGTCAACCCGGCCTACCGCACCCACGAGTTCGCCTACGCGATGAACCAGTCCGGCACCAAGCTCCTGGTGGCCGCGACCCGCTTCAAGACCAGTGACTACCGCGGCATGGTCGAGAAGACGGTGGCGAGCGGCGAGATCACGCCCGGCGTGCTCGAGCGGGTCGTCTACCTCGACACCGACGACTGGGACGACCTGGTCGCCGAGGGCGAGCACCTCGACGCCGACGTGCTGAACCGGCGCAAGCACGCCCTCGACCCGAGCGACCCGATCAACATCCAGTACACCTCCGGCACCACCGGCCGGCCCAAGGGCGCGACGCTGTCGCATCGCAACATCCTCAACAACGGCTACTTCACCACCGAGCTGATCGACTTCACCGAGCACGACCGGCTGTGCATCCCCGTGCCCTTCTACCACTGCTTCGGGATGGTGATGGCCAACCTCGGCTGCACCAGCCACGGGGCGACCATGGTGATCCCTGCGGAGGGCTTCGACCCCGGCATCACCCTCGAGGCGATCAGCCAGGAGGGGTGCACGGCGGTCTACGGCGTGCCCACGATGTTCATCGCGATGCAGCACCACCCGTCGTTCGCCGACCACGACCTGTCGACGCTGCGCACCGGGATCATGGCCGGCTCGATCTGCCCGGTCGAGGTGATGAAGCGCTGCGTCAACGACATGCACATGGAGGCGGCCTCGATCGCCTACGGCATGACCGAGACCAGCCCCGTGTCGTGCCAGACCCGCGCCGACGACGACCTCGAGCGCCGTACGGCGTCGATCGGGCGGGTGCACCCCAACGTCGAGATCAAGATCGTCGACCCGGTCACCGGCGAGACCGTCGAGCGTGGGCAGCCCGGTGAGTTCTGCACCCGCGGCTACTCGGTGATGCTCGGCTACTGGGACGACCCCGAGAAGACCGCCGAGGCCATCGACGCCGACGGGTGGATGCACACCGGCGACCTCGCCGAGATGCGCGACGACGGCTACTGCAACATCGTCGGCCGGATCAAGGACATGGTGATCCGCGGCGGGGAGAACGTCTACCCGCGCGAGATCGAGGAGTTCCTCTACGCCCACCCCGACATCGAGGACGTCCAGGTGATCGGCGTCCCCGACGAGAAGTACGGCGAGGAGCTGGCCGCGTGGATCAAGCTCCGCGAGGGCGCCGACCCCCTCGACGCCGACGCCGTCCGCGCCTACGCGACGGGCAAGCTGGCCCACTACAAGATCCCGCGCTACGTCCTGCTGGTCGACGAGTTCCCGATGACCGTGACCGGCAAGATCCGCAAGGTCCAGATGCGCGAGGAGACCGCCGCCCAGCTGGGCCTGACCGGCACCGGCCACGGCCCCGGCCCGAGGGGCACGTAGGCGTCTAAGAAACCGCTGGACGAATCGGAGGTCGCTCCGTGGCTGAGGCCCCTTCTCCAGCGGTTTCCCGTTTGGGAAGTCCCACCCGAAAGACCCCGGCGTGCGGGTCGTACCACGTCGCCGGCGGCGGGCCTGGACGGACGTCGACGAGGGTGCCGGGATCCCGCCTGACGAGTGACGCCGGAGCGGGCTAGGTTGGCTGGACCGACCACCACCCCACCTCGGAAGGACCCCGGCGTGAACGACGATCTCGCACGTTTGGCGGACGACTACTGGCAGGCGATCCTCGACGAGGAGCCGACCTGGCGACACATGCTCGGAGACTACTCCGACGTGGGGCGCTACGAGGACGCCTCCCGGGCCCACCAGGAGGCCTACGCCAGGACACTCCGCGACTTCGCCGCCCGCGCCGACGCCGTGGACGAGACCGGCCTCGACGAGCAGGAGCGGCTGACGCGTGGCGTCGTCGCGTCGTCGGCCATCGCCTCCGCCGACCTGATCGAGACCCCGATCAGCGGGCTCGCCACCGACCCCGTGCACGGGCTGCAGGGCACGCTGCCACTGCTGATGGGCCTGCTCGCCGTGCCCGACGACGACGTCGCCGGTGCGATGCCGGCCAAGCTGGCCGGGGTCGGTGCCCACTTCCGGCAGATGGGCGACCGGATCCGCGAGAGCGTCCCCCAGGGCTGGGTGGCCGCCGAGTTCGCCGTCACCGAGACGATGGCGCAGGTCGAGGCCGCCCTCGCCGTACCGCCGGCCGACGACCCGGTGCTGGCTGCGGTCAAGCAGGGTCCAGGCGTCGACGCCGACCGGCTCCGGGCCGCCCTCCAGGAGGCGGTCGAGCACGACCTCCGCCCCGGTCTCGAGGCCTACCGAGACGCCCTCCGCGACGTAGCACTGCCTCAGGCACGCAGCGAGGAGCGCTGCGGCTTGTCCTGGCTCCCCGGCGGCGAGGAGGCCTACGACGCCACGCTGCGCTACTTCACGACCACCGGCAGGAGTGCCCAGGAGATCCACGAGATCGGCCTCGCCCAGGTGGCCAAGCTGGCCGACGAGTACCGAGCACTCGGCCCCGAGGTCGTCGGCACCGACGACCTCCAGGAGATCTTCGAGGCGATGCGCACCGACCCCAAGCTCCACTTCGAGCACGGCGACGAGCTGGTCGAGCAGTCCCGGGTCGCGCTGGCCCGCGCCGAGGCCGCCATGGCCGACTGGTTCGAGCTCGTCCCGCAGGCACCATGCGCCGTCGAGGGCACCCGGGTCGGGGCGAAGGCCTTCTACTTCCCGCCGGCCACCGACGGCTCCCGTGGTGGCACGTTCTTCGTCAACACCTCGGACCCCGAGACCTGGGGGCGCTTCGAGCTCGAGGCGATGGCCTTCCACGAGGGCGTGCCCGGCCACCACCTCCAGCTCGCGATCGCGGCCGAGCTGCCCGACTCGATGCCGGAGTTCCGCAAGCACCTCCACAACTCGGCGTACGCCGAGGGCTGGGGCCTCTACACCGAGCGGCTCTCCGACGAGATGGGTCTCTACTCGGCGTCGGTCGACCGGATGGGCATGTACAGCGCCGACTCGATGCGGGCCTGCCGGCTCGTGGTCGACACCGGCCTGCACGCCCTGGGATGGAGCCGGCACCAGGCGATCGACTACATGGTCGCCAACAGCCCGCTGACCGAGGGCGTGTGCCGTCCCGAGGTCGACCGCTACATCTGCAGCCCCGGGCAGGCCACCTCCTACATGATCGGCCGGCTGGAGATCCAGCGGATGCGGCGTGAGGCCGAGCAGCGGCAGGGCGACGGCTTCGACATCAAGAAGTTCCACTCGGCGGTGCTGGAGAGCGGCTCGATGCCGCTCGACGTGCTCGACCGGCTGGTCGCCGCCCAGCTCCCCTGAGCAGGCAGCGCGCCCTCAGTGACGGAGCAGTCGGCGTCGGCCCCCGGGCCGGCGCCGCGGGTCCGCGGCGTCCAGTCGCTCCTCGCGCAGCTGCTCGGTGATCTCGCGGTCGACCGCGGCCAGCGGCCCGGTGACCCGCTCGAGCACGGTGTCGGCGAGGGCCGGGTTGCGCACCAGGACCGGCCCATGGAGGTACGTCGCCATGACGTTGCCCTGCTGCACCCCCTCGGTGCGCCCGTCGCCGTTGCCCACCCCGGCGACCAGGGTGCCGAGCGGTCGCGCCTGCGGACCCACCACGGCGGTGCCCCGGTGGTTCTCGAAGCCGGTCAGGGTCGGCACGCCGGCCAGGCCGACCGGCTCGATCACGATCTCACCGACGGCGCGCTCGTCGAGACGGTCGCAGGTGGCGTCGAGCACGCCGAGCCCGGACTCGGGTCGGCCCTCGAGACCGAGGAACGTGCGCGAGAGCAGCTGCAGACCGGCGCAGACAGCGAAGCACGGAGCCGTGCCACCGAAGATCGACGCAGCCCGGTCGTCGGCGAGCATCGCCCGGGCCGCCAGGAGCTGGGTGGCGTCCTCACCGCCCCCGATGACGTACACGTCGCCGTGGGTCGGCAGAGGCTGGTCCACGGTCACGTCCAGGATCTCGGTCGCGAGGTCGCGGAGGCGGGCCCGGTAGGCGAGCGCGAGCACGTTGCCACGATCGCCGTACGTCCCCAGCAGGTCGGGGTAGACGTGGACGATCACCACAGGGTCAGCCACGGAGTCCCAGCTCCTCTCGGGTGGACTGGAAGGCGGTGTAGTTGCCCACCACGTCGACGCGGCCCGCGGGCAGCTGCGGCAGGACGCTGAGCAGGCCCGTCGGGGCGCGCCGAGCCTCGACGCCGTCGACGGCCAGCCGGGCCAGCAGGTCGGTGGCGCGGCGCCCGGTCACCCAGACCGTGCGGCCGCGTAGCGCGGTGAACGACACGTCGTAGAGCCACGAGGGGTCGCGCCCGTCGACTCCCCCGGCGTTGAAGCACAGCACCACCGGGTGCCGGTCGGGCTCCAGCAGCACCATCACCTCCAGCCAGCCGGCGGGGTTCTTGGCCAGCATCAGCCGCAGGTCGTGGTCGCCGTGACGCACCTGCTCGAAGCGCCCGGACACCGCCGGCACCGTCGCCACCCGCCGGGCGGCCTCGGCGAGCGGTATGCCGTCGATGTGCGCCGTCGCGATCGCCAGGGCGGCGTTGCCGAGGTTGAAGCGGCCGGGGATGCCCAGCTCGAGCTCGACCTGTGCGCCGTCCGGACCGTGCAGGGTCGCCCCGTCGAGCCAGAGATCGAGGGCGGGGCGGCGGAAGTCGCAGCCCGTGCAGTGCCAGCCGTCCTCCTCGTGCAGCACGCGGGCCCCGCACGACGGGCAGACCAGGGAGTCCTGGGTCCACGACATGTGCGCGCCGACCCACACCTGCCGGTCGGCCGCCATCGCGGCCCAGACGATGGCGGGGTCGTCCGCGTTCGCCACGACCAGCGGCACGCCGTCCAAGGCTGTGCGCCACGCGCGCGACACCGACCCCACCTCGTGGTGCCGGGAGAGCTGGTCGCGCGAGAGGTTGCTGATCAGGACGCTGACCGGCCGGGTCTGGGTGATCACCCAGGGCAGCCAGCCCTCATCGGTCTCGAGGACCATCCGGGCGTTGTCGAGGGCCGCCAGCGTGCCGGCGATGCCGACCGAGGTGTTGGCGCCGCCACGGTTGCTCCCGACCAGCCGGTCGCCGCCGAGCGCGGCCGTGAGCAGGCCCGTGGTCGTCGTCTTCCCGTTGGTGCCGCTGACCAGAGTGATCCGTCTGCCCGCGCTCAGCTCTGCGGCCGCCGACGGTGCGGCCTTGAGCAGGACCCGGCCCCCGATCACGTTCCCGGAGCCGCCGCGGAGTCGGCGTGCTAGCACCGCCGCGGCCCGGGCCGCGGTGCGGGCGACCCGGACGCGCGGCGTGAGGCTCACCGGCGAAGTCAAGGCATTGATGTCTGCCATACGCCTGACCGTCTCATGCCACTCCCTCCTCCTCGAACGCGGCACGCAACCGGTTGGCGCCCCCTGGGGCGGGCCGCCTAGGCTGGGCGTGGCCCGGACGGAATGCGTCCGGGCCGCCGTGTGGAGAGGGATGGACGTGCCGAACGGCAAGGTGAAGTGGTTCGACGCCGAGAAGGGTTTCGGCTTCCTGTCGCAGGAGGACGGGCCCGACGTCTACGTGCACGCAGACGCGCTGCCCGAGGGCGTGACCACGCTCAAGGCGGGCACCCGGGTCGAGTTCGGCATCGCCCAGGGGCGACGCGGCGACCAGGCCCTGCAGGTGCGGGTCGTCGACACCCCGGTGTCGGTGGTGCGCAACCAGTCGCACGCGCGCCGCAAGTCGCCTGAGGAGATGGCCCCGATCGTCGAAGACCTGATCCGCCTGCTCGACGGCGTCGGCGAGGCCTACCGCCACGGCCGCCACCCCGACGCCCGCCAGGCCAAGCCCACCGCCAAGCTGCTCCGCGCCCTGGCCGACGAGCTCGAGCTCTAGCTCTCGCTGGGCGCGGCGGCGCCCGCGCGCGTCGTCGTACGCCGAACCTGCGCGGCGAGCACGAACACCGCCCAGGCCAGGATCACCACCGCCGCGACCGACATCCCGAGCCGGGGCTGGAGGGGCATGGCGATCCCGACGAAACCACCGAGCACCCACGCCAGCTGCAGCGTGGTGTCGCTGCGGGCGAAGGCGCTCGTGCGCACGCGTTCTGGCACGTCGCGCTGGATGACCGAGTCGAGGGCGAGCTTGGACAGGCACTGCGTGAGCCCTGCGGTGAACCCCAGCACCGACAGCGTGAGCAACCCGTAGACGAGGGCGGCGAGGCCGGTCGCGGCCACGTCGGCGAGCAGAGCCACCACCACGACCGACGCGGGGTTGACCTGCTTGAGCAGCGAACCGGCGCCGATGCCGAAGAAGTTGCCGAGGCCGGCGGCGCCGATCACCACGGCGAGCGAGAACTGGGTCGAGTGGTCCCCGATCGGGTGCTCGCGCAGCAGGAACGCCATGAAGAGGGTGAGGAACCCCGACAGCCAGCGCGGCCCGCAGTTGGCGCGCAGGGCGAAGGCCATGGTCGCCGGGATCCGCACCTTGCCCCGCAGCACTCCGGTCGTGGCGCCCTGGTCACCCGCCCGCTCGCCCCGCAGGTAGTGGATCCGCTCCTCGCCCTGCGCCGAGTCGACCCGCGGCGGCAGGAGGATCGCCATGACGGTGGCGACCACGAACACCACGAACGCATAGCGCAGCGACCACGCCGACCCGAACAGCCCGGCCAGCGCGGCGAGCGGCGCCGAGACCGCGACCCCCACCAGGCCCGCCATCGACATCCGGGCGTTGACCGTGACCAGGGTCAGGCCCTCCGGCAGGAGCCGCGGTACGGCGGCCGCACGGGTCACGTTGTAGGCCTTGGAGGCGACCAGCACCCCGAGCGCCGCGGGGAACAGCCACGGGGAGTCCGAGGCCATCGTGGCCAGCGCCCAGGCCAGGAAGGCCCGCAGCGCCATCGTCGCCCCGATCGCCCAGCGCCGGCCGTGGCCGAACCGGTCGAGCACGGGTCCGATCAGCGGCGCCACGATCGCGAACGGGAGCATGGTCAGCCCGAGGAACAGCGCGACCTGGCCGCGTGCCTCAGCGGTCGGCACCTGGAAGAAGAGCGTCCCGGCCAGGGAGATCGCGACGGCAGCGTCACCGGCCGCGTTGAGCGCGCCGAGCTCGATCAGTCGCGACAACCCGCTGCTGTCGGCACCCTCCGAGGCGGCCGCGCGGCGCGCCGTACGGAACGCGTAGGCGCCGGCCCGCCCGGTGCCGCGGGCCACGGACCGCAGGCCGCGGCCGGTCACCCGAGCCCCGTCCGCCACGGAGTCGAGGCGCGGTTTGCGCGGTGACTCCCCGGGCCCGGCCATGCCTTCATCCTGCACGTTGGAGCCAGGCCGGGCAGGCCCCGGCTCGCAGAGGTGCGAACAGATCTGACACAGCGACGGGGATCGGTCATCATGGGCGCCATGACTGACGACGTCACGGTGGCCGACCGCCCACGCGGGTCCGCCAAGGGCGACCAGACCTGCCTCCAGGCGGTCGAGACCGCGCGGTCGGCGCTGCTCGCCGACGTCGACGCTGCCGAGGTCGGCGACCACCTCGGCGCCGACGTCGAGGGCGACCGGCTCGTCACCCATCTCTTCGAGTGCCGCAAGCCCGGGTACGCCGGCTGGCGCTGGTCGGTGACCGTGGCCCGGGCCTCCCGGCAGAAGCACGTCACCGTCGACGAGGTCGTCCTGATCCCGGGCGCCGACGCGATCGTGGCCCCGCCCTGGGTGCCCTACCGCGAGCGGCTCCAGCCCGGCGACCTCTCGCCCGGCGACCTGCTTCCGGTGGCCGACGACGACCCGCGCCTGGTCCCGACGTACTCCTTCGGCGACGACCCGCTCGACCCCGACGCGCGCACCCAGATCCGCACCGTCGCCAAGGACCTCGGCCTCGGCCGGGTCCGCACGCTCTCGCCCGAGGGCTTCGAGGGTGTCGCCCAGCGCTGGTACGACGGTGACGGCGGCCCCGACGCCCCGCTCGCGCAGTCGGCGCCCGAGCCCTGCTCGACCTGCGGCTTCCTGGTCCGGCTGTCCGGCACGCTGGCCGAGACCTTCGGCGTGTGCGCCAACGGTGACGCCAACGACGACGGTCGGGTCGTGTCCTTCGGCCACGGCTGCGGCGCCCACTCCGAGATCCGGCTGGCCAAGCGCCACGCCCCGCCTCCGATGCCGATGCCGGTGATCGACACGCTCGAGGACGAGCTCGACGCGTTCTGAGCCGCCCGGCCCAGCCCGGCGACGACGGGCCGGACGGCGGCTGGCCGGTCGAGGGGCTGGCCGGTCGAGGGGCTAGAGCAGAGGCTCGATCTCGTCGACCTGCTCGCGCAACGCCGCCCGCGCGCGCCTGCGGCGCCGGCAGTACTCCAGGCCGAGCAGTCCGAGCCCGCAGCCGGCGGCACAGGTCCAGAGCATCCAGCCGTGGCCGGCGTCGCGCAGCCGTCCGTAGAACGGCAGCATCGCCACGAAGCCGACGAACCACAGGGCGATCCCGACCTGGACGGTCCGCACGCCGTCGACGTCCAGCGGCTCGACGTCGGCGACCAGGTAGGTACGCCGGCCGATCGCGTGCTGCATCGGCTGGTCGTCGCGGAGCTCCACGCGGTCATCGTAGGCGCACCGCCGATCGCCACCGGAATGCTTAGCAAAGGTAATGAGTTATGCTAATGACATGCCCACCGTGGAGATGGCCGCACGCACCGATGCCGGGCTCGCCAGCGAGCTCCGGCTCAGCGTCATGCGCCTGCGCCGGCGCCTGAGCAACGAGCGCCACCCCGACAACCCCCTGAGCATGGGCCCGATGGCGGTGCTCGGGTGCCTCTTCCGCAACGGCGACCTCACCGTGGGCGAGCTGGCCGCCCAGGAGCGCATCCAGCCCCCGAGCATGACCCGCATCGTCAACGCCCTCGAGGAAGGCGGCTACGTCGTGCGCCGCCCCCACGAGACCGACGGCCGCCAAGTCGTGGTCTCCCTGTCCGACAGGGGCCGCGCCACCCTGCTGGCCGACCGCGCCCGCCGCGACGCCTGGCTCGCCCGACGGCTGCGCGACCTGACCCCCGCCGAGCGCGAGACCCTGCGCCGCGCCGCACCCCTCCTCGAACGACTCGCCAACTCCGACTGACCCTGCACCTTCACGAAAGCTGACCTTGAGCCCCACCTTCCGTTCGCTCCGCAACCCCAACTACCGGCGCTACGCGCTCGGCAGCCTGGTGTCCAACACCGGCACCTGGATGCAGCGCGTCGCTCAGGACTGGCTGGTGCTGCGGCTCACGCACGGCAGCGGTACGGCGCTCGGCATCACCACCGGGCTCCAGTTCCTGCCGGTCCTCCTGCTCTCGCCCTACGCCGGCGTGATCGCCGACCGCTTCCCCAAGCGCCGGCTCCTCCAGCTCACCCAGGTGACGATGGCCCTGGCCTCGTTCGCGCTGGGCCTGCTCGCCGTGCTCGGTGTCGCACAGGTGTGGCAGGTCTACGTGATCGCCTTCCTGTTCGGCATCGGCTCGGCCTTCGACGCCCCCGC
>JAHEXO010000444.1 GCA_023252065.1 Nocardioides sp.
CGCAGCGTCCGGCGGGCGGCTCCTGGTCGAGCGCGATCCGCCTGTCCGCCCCGGGTGGCGGGACGCACTTCCCCCAGGTGGTGATGAGCCCCCACGGCACGACGGACGTCGTCTGGGAGCGGGCGATGGGCGTCCACGAGCGGATCCAGGTCGTCCGGAAGCCGGTCGGCGGCGCGTGGTCGACGGTGCGGAGCCTCTCCGGCACGATCGGCGACGCCAACTACCCTCAGGTCGCCGTCGACGCGCAGGGCGCTGCGACGGTGGCATGGGAGCGCGACTGGGCGGACGGCGGACGGTCCGCGGTCTTCGTCGTCCGGCGCTCGGGCTCGGGCCAGTGGTCGTCCCCGCGTCAGGTGAGTCCTGAGGGACACCCGGGCAACAGCCCCTCGGTCGCGATGAACGCACGCGGCGGCACCGTCGTGGCCTGGGAGGGACGGCAGAGCGGCATCCCGACCGTGCAGGCCGTCGTACGTCGTGCCGGGGGCCGGTGGAGCGCGGTCGGGAACGTGTCGCACACCGTGCGGGCGAGTGCGCTCGCCGAGGTGGCGCTCGACGCCTCCGGCACCGCGACCGTCGCGTGGAGCCGGTGGTACGGGACGAACTACCGGGTCGTGGCAACCAGGAGGACGGCGGGAGGCCACTGGGGGCCGGCGGTCACGGTGTCGCCCGCGGGTGAGGACACGACGTGGGCTCACGTCGCCGTCGCGGCCGGCATCACCACCGTCACCTGGGAAGGGACGGCCATCGAGGGAGTCCGGCGGCCGCTCGGCGGCACCTGGGGCGCGGTGGTCCCCTTGTCGCACGGCGCCGCAGGGTCCTCCCACCAGCTGGCCGTGGACGCCGGTGGCCACACGGTGGTCGTGTGGAAGCACTTCGACGGGTCCCACGATCGAGTGCTGGTCACCTCGCGGGGCTGACGGGAGGACGGCGCGGCACCGGGCCTCAGTGGGCCGGGCGCAGGTGGCGGAAGACCCACCAGGGGATGTGAGTGGTGCTCGTCGTGGGCTTGGCGACGGGCTCCTTGGTCGGGCGCTGGGGGCGCGCAGACCGGGCCAGGCGACGCGCCTCGGCGTCCCTGACCCGCTGGTCGATGGTGTACTGGGCGACCAGCCGGACGCCATCGGAGTTGTTGCTGAAGCTGTTCATGGCTGGCTCCTCTCGGTGGAAGCACGGGTGCGTGTGCCCACCACGTTGGAGCCTGGCGCCGACAGGGTCTGTCGCCCTACGGACACATGAGGTGTGACGCTCGTCCGATCGCAGGAGTGCTGCCCGAGTCGTCGGGAGAACGGTCAGCCGTGGCTGCCGACGACCGCCTCGTCGTCGGCCGGCGTCGGCTGGGCGTCGCCCTCGGCGTGCTCGTCGTGAGGGTCGCCGGAGGCCTCGGCCTCGTCGCCGGTGTCGTCGCCGGTGTCAGTGCCGCTCGCCTCGGCCGCCTGGTCGGCAGACCCGTCCGTCGGCTCGTCGTCCTCGAGCCCGGTGAGGGGCATCAGGGAGGTACCGGTCAAGGTGGCCAGCATCTGCCGGACGTTGGCCAGCTGGGCGTTGATGCTGTCGCGGCGCTCGGTCGCAGCCGCGAGCTCCCGGTCGGAGTCGGCGCGGACGCGCTCGGCGGTGACCTTCGCGTCGCCCACGATCTTCGCGGCCTCGTCGCGGGCCTGGTCGAGCAGCCGGGTGACCTCCTTGGCGGCCTGGGCGCGCGCGTCCTCGGCCTCGGTCCGGGTGCGGTCGGCGAGCTGGGCCGCCTCGTCGAGCCTGGCCTGCGACTCGGCCATCTTCTGGGTGAACTCGTGCTCGGCGGCCTGCCGGCGACCGGCCAACGTGGTCTCGAAGTCCGCCGCCGCCTTGGCGGCCCGGGCGCGCTGCTCCTCGTAGACGGCCTCGGCCTCCTGGAGCCGCACCGACGCGTCGCGCTCGGCGCTGTCGAGCTGGTCGTCGGCGGCCTTGCGGGCGTTCTCGAGGATGCGGGCAGCCTCCGCGTCGGCCTCGCTGCGGACCCGGGTCACGTAGCGGTCGGCCTCGTCGCGGGCCGCGCCCGACTCGGCGAGAGCGGCCGCCTTGAGCGCATCGGCCTCGTCCTGGGCCTGCTGCCGCAGCTCGCCCGCCTCGGAGTCGGCGAGGGAGAGGATCTGCCCGACCCGGGCACCGAGGTGGTCGTAGCTCGGCGGCTCGGTCGGCGCCGAGGCCTCGTGGTGGAGCTCCTCGACCCGGGAGGAGAGCCCGTCGCGCTGCTGGGTGAGCGCGGTGACGGCCTGGTTGAGCTCCTCGATTCGCCGGTCGACCTCGGCCGGGTCGTAGCCACGCATGACGGTCTTGAAGGTGTTCTGCTCGGTCACGACTCACGTTCCTGTGGGGTGGGGGGATGGGCGGGGGTGGGAACGGCCAGCGCCTGGATCACTCCGGACAGCTGGCCGAGCTCGGCGGTGATCCCGTCACGCTGACGGGCGAGGGCGGCCACCTCGGCGCGGGCGTCCTCGACGATACGGCGGGCCTGGGCGCGCAGCTCGTCGGCCTCGGCCCGGGCGTCGGCGACGAGCGTGGCGCTCTCGGCGCGGGCACGTCGTAGCTCGTCCTCGGCGACGCGCTGCATACGCAGGACCTCGTCGGCGACCTGCTCCCGGAGGGCGCGGGCTCCGTGGTCGGCCTCGGCGAGGCGGTGCTCGGCGCGCTCCGCAGCGTGCGCGGCGGCCTCCTCGGCGTCCTGGCGGAGGCGCTGGGCGTCGCTGGCACCGGCGACGCGGACGTCGTCCGCCTCGTGGTGGGCCGCCTCGAGCGTCTCGGCACCGGCGCGCCGCTGTGCCTCGGACTCCTCGTGCGCGGCCGCGGCCTCGGTGGCCAGGCGCGCACGCAGCCGGTCGGCGACGTCGCTCACGCTCAGCCGGGCCCGACGTACGACGTCGCTCGCGTCGCGGTGGCCCACCTGCCGGAGCCGGTCGGCCTCGAGGTCGGCAGTGGCCAGCAGCGACTGGACCGTCTGCTGGGTCCACGCCGTCTGCTCCGCGGCCTCGGTCAGCTGGCGCTGGGCCTCGGCCTCGGCGTCGGCGACCAGCTGGGTCGCTCGGGCGCGGGCGTCGGCCAGCGTCTGCTCGGCTTCGTGCCTGGCCGCCTCGGCGTCGCCGGAGGCGGACTCGCGGGCCTGGTGGGTCTCGGTCTCGGCCTGTTCACGCAGGGCCGCGGCCTCGGCCTGGGCCGCGTCGAGGAGCTCCTCGGCGCGCTCCTGCGCCTCGGCAGTGCGGGACTCGACCAGGTCGCGGGTCTCGGAGTCCTGCTGGTCGGCGCGGGCACGGGCTCCGGCGACCACGG
>JAHEXO010000445.1 GCA_023252065.1 Nocardioides sp.
CCGATGCGGGTCTGTATGCCAGTTAGTTGCAGGGCCGGCTCAGCGGACGGCGTAGAGCGCCGGCGCGCGGACGCCGTCGCCGCCGTGGCTGCCGGAGAGGTCGTCGTCGCCCTGGCAGTTGTCCTCGACCTGGTCGTGGGCGTCGTCGATGCCGTCGCCGTCGGTGTCCTCCTGGCCGTCCTCGACCCCGTCGTCGTCGGTGTCAGCGTCGGTCGGGTCGGTGGACAGACAGCCGTCGTGGACCTCGGGGCCGTCCTCGACGCCGTCGGAGTCGGTGTCGTCGGCGTGGGGGCGGGTGTGGTGGCGGAACTCGCCGATGTTGCGCAGCCCGTCGTGGTCGGGGTCGCCCATGGCGTTGGCGCGGTGCGGGTCGAGGTGGTGGGCGACCTCCCAGCGGTTGGGCATGCCGTCGTGGTCGGAGTCGCGCGCGCCGGACGCCGAGCCCGCCGAGGCGGTGCCGAGGGTGAGCAGGGCGGCGGCGGCGAGCGAGCCGGCGATCGCGGTACCGCGTCGGGCGGTGGTGGTGAGGGTCATCGGTTCCTCCGGGGTGGGGCCGCTGACTGCGGCAGGTGGCAGGAGCGTAGGGACGCTCCCGGCCACACCGCGTCGTACCGGAGGGCCGCCTCGGCTGCCCGGATGTCGTAGTACCAGGACCCGCTTCAGACCAGGCGCAGCGCCAGCCGCGGGCACATCCGGACCGCCTCCCGGGCCGCACCGAGCAGCTCGAGGGTGACCTCGCCGCCCACGATCGGGTAGCCCCACTCGTCGAGCTCGACCACCTCCGGCAGCAGCTCCGCGCACAGTCCGCGCGCGTGGCAGGCGGGCCAGTCGACCCGCAGCGTCCGGCTGCTCATGACGCCACGCTCCGCCACGGTCGTACGGCGTGCGGCCGGGCCCACGCGCAGTGCCCGGCGCCGTGCCGGTCGACCTCGTCGGGATACGCCGCGAGCAGCGACCGCACCAGCCGCACCGTCCCGTCGGGGTGGGCGCAGGCGCCGCGGCGCTCGACCAGCCCGGAGAGCTGCTGGACCCGGCCGACCCCGCCGCCGTCGTCGAGCGCGTCGAGGGCCTCGGCCAGCGCCGGCAGCCCGTTGCGGCACGGCCCGCACCGCCCGGCACTCTGGCCGGCGAGGTAGGTCGTCAGCCGCTGGGTCCACACCACGGGGCAGTCGTCGACGGCGAGCACCAGCCCGGCGCCGAGGGCACACCCGGCCTCGCGCATCCCCGGCACGCTGACCCGCAGCCGGCGCGCCGTACGAGCGGTCGTCCAGGTGCCGTGGAAGCCGCCGAGCAGCACCGGCGAGTCGCCGTCGGGCAGTAGGTCGGCCAGGGGCGTGCCGTACTCCACCTCCCGCACCACCACCCGCTCCCCGGGCAGCCGGAGGGTGAGCAACGTGGTGCCGGGCTCGTCCTCGGTGCCGAGCCCCTCGGGGGGACCGGTGAGCAGCAGGTGCCCGACGTGCGCCCAGGTCTCGGCGTTCGACAGCAGCGTCGGCTGCCGCTTGTGCCCGGAGACGGCCTCGGGGGCCCAGGCGGTGACCGGGAGGTTGGGCCGGCCGGCCATCAGCTCGAGCACCGCCCGGGCCTGCCCGGCCACGAACCGCGGCGCGGCCTCGTGCCGCACGAGCCGCACCTTCTTGTCATGGCGCTCGGCCATGGCCGACCGCATCGCGGCGACGGTGAGCGGCCGGTCGCCCGGCAGGACGACGTGCACCTGGCGTGCGCCGAGCGCCCGCGCCGCCGCGACGGCACCGTCGAGCACGAGGTGTGGTCGGGTGCGTGCCAACGCACAGTCCTTGCTGCTGGCCGGCTCGCCCTCGCTGAGGTTGACCACCACGACCGGGTGGCCGGGCTGGGCCGCGGCTGCGCGCAGCTTGGTGGCGAAGGGGAACGCCGCGCCCCCACGCCCCCTCAGTCCGACGTCGTCGAGCGCCGCGAGCAGGTCGCCGAGCGCGGGCGCCGGCAGCTCGCCGTACGTCGTGCGGTGGGCGGCCAGCGACGGGCCCGCACCGATGCCGGCCAGCAGGGCCGGACCCTCCTGGACCTCGGGGTCCTCGCAGATCGCGACCGGTGTGGCGCTCATGACGCCTCCCCGAGCGCGCGGCGGGCACTGACCTGCAGGAGCCGGATCACGGCGAGGCCGACGACGACGGCCACCGAGGCCCACACGGCCGATCGCTCCCAGCCGGGGGTCCGCAGGTCGGTCCCGATCCCGATACCGTGCCCCACGGCGATCCCCCAGGCGGCGTAGGCGAGGAGGTGGGTGAGCCGCCAGGAGCGGAACGTCATCCGCGCGCGCAGCAGCGAGGTCACGGCGACCAGCACGAAGAGGTCGAAGGCGAGGGTGCCGAAGCCGAGCCAGAGCGGGAGGTACGTCGCGCCGACCCAGGGCACGATCGCCTGCCACCAGCGGATGTCGACGTAGCTGTCGACGACGGCGGTGGTGATGTGGACGCCCAGCAGGACCACCGACCAGAGGGCGAGGTTGCGGTGCACCGCCAGCCCGACGAAGCGGGGCAGCACCCGTCCGCCGCGCCCGGTCGCGAGGACACCGAGCACCACGGTCGCGGTGAGCAGGACGAGCACGACCAGGCCGGTCGAGCGGTTGAGGTACCACAGCAGCGGGCCGTGGAGCACAGTGCTCATGCCGCCTCCTCCACGTCGGCCGGCCAGCCGCCGGTGCGGAGCACGGCGCCGTCGGCGGCGACCAGTCGAGCTGTGACCTCGTGGTGCGAGAGCCACGCGGCCGCGTCGGGCCCGAGCACGATCGCGGCCGTGCTCGCCGTGTTCGCGGCCACCGCCGTGGCGCCCAGGCAGGTCACCGACGACCAGGTCTCGGGAGCGGGCGCGCCGGTGCGCGGGTCGAGCAGGTGGTGGTACGCCGTCCCGCCGCGCGTCCAGCGACGTGCGCCGGGGCTCGACGTGGCCACGCCGCCCTCGGCGAGCCAGACGAGGACGCCCGGTTCGTCCGGTCGCTCGCACACCGAGACCGCCCACGAGTGCTCGTCGGGCCGAGCCACGGCCAGGTCGCCTCCGACGCTGACGATGGCGGAGGAGGCCAGCTCGCCGGCGAGGGTCGCCACGACCAGGTCCGCGGCGAAGGCCTTGCCGGTGGCCCCGAGGTCGAGCGCCGTACCGGCAGGCACGCGGATCGCGTCGTCGGCGATGCCGATCTGCTCCCAGGAGCCGGGAACGGGAGCCGTGGCGGGCGTGACCCGGCCGGTGTCGGCGAGGCTGCCGAAGTCGCGGTCGTAGCCCACGGAGACCAGGTGGCGTCCGAGCAGCGGGTGCACCAGCCC
>JAHEXO010000446.1 GCA_023252065.1 Nocardioides sp.
GGGCCAACACGTTCAACAAGTTCGACCCGGCCAGCCCGTTCGGCGGCTACCAGGAGTCCGGTTACGGCCGCGAGGGCGGCCGCCACGGGCTCGAGGCCTATCTCAAGAGCGGAGCCTGACGTGTCCCGGGTCGATGTTCGCAAGACCTACAAGCTCTACATCGGCGGCGAGTTCCCGCGCTCGGAGTCGGGCCACTCCTACGTCGTCGACGACGCGCGGGGGCGGTTCGCGGCCAACGCGGCGCTCGCGTCGCGCAAGGACGCCCGCGACGCCGTGGTCGCCGCTCGCAAGGCGTTTCCTGGCTGGTCGTGACGTACGGCGTACAACCGCGGCCAGGTGCTCTACCGGGTGGCCGAGGTGATGGAGGACCGGCGCCCGCAGTTCGTGGACGCCGTGCGCCAGGGCGAGGGCGGCACCGCCGCGGCCGCCGGCCGGGTCGTCGACGAGTCGATCGACCGGCTGGTCTGGTACGCCGGGTGGTCCGACAAGCTCACCCAGGTCGTCGGCAACGCCAACCCCGTGGCCGGCCCGTTCTTCAACCTGTCGACGCCCGAGCCGACCGGCGTCGTCGCCGTCCTGGCGCCGCGCGGCTCGAGCCTGCTCGGACTGGTCAGCGTCGTCGCGCCCGTGGTCGTCACCGGCTGCACGGCCGTCGTCGCCGCCTCGCCCGAGCGGCCGCTGGCGGCGGTCACGTTCGCGGAGGTGCTGGCGACCTCCGACGTGCCAGGTGGGGTCGTCAACATCCTCACCGGGTCGTTCGACCGCACCGCACCGACCCTGGCCTCCCACATGGACGTCAACGCCCTTGACCTGACCGGCCTGGCCGGCGACGCCGAGCAGGCGCGGGCGCTGGAGGAGGCCGCGGCCGACAACCTCAAGCGCGTACGTCGCGCCCCGGCCGCCGAGCCCGACTGGACCGAGGCACCGGGTCTCGACCGGATGACGGGCGTCCTGGAGACCAAGACCGTCTGGCACCCGATCGGGGTGTGAGGAGTCTCCGGCGGTCGGGTCAGTGGTAGACCACGACCGGGCGGAAGTCGACCCTCAGCGTCGAGCCACCCCGCACCCCGCTGGGCGCGCCGGTCAGGTACTGCTTGTGCCGGGCGCTGGCGGCGACCCTGACCGTGGCCGGGTGGAACGGGTTCCAGTAGATCCGCCGGGTGCCTGAGGAGTCGGTGACCAGGCACCGGTAGGTGCCGTGGGAGTCCTGGGCGCACGGCCGGTGGCCGGGCCTGCCCTTCAGGGTGCCGTGCATCCACGTCCGCACCCGCACGTAGGCGTGACCGGCGGCGGTCATCCGGGCGGTGTTGTCCGGGTCGGTGAGCAAGGTGTTGCCGATCGTGCCGCCGCCGGGGATCCGGCCCCAGTCGTAGCGGTACCAGAAGACCCGCTTCACGCCGTTCGCCGCCTGGAGCAGGTAGGTGCGGCCGACGTTGGCGGTCTGCTTCGCCCTCGAGATCGGCGCCGCCGCGGTCCCGCCCCTGCTGCCGCTCTGGAGGCCGTAGTTGATCTCGGTGTCCCAGATCGGCTTCGTCGCGGGCACCCCGGAGCGGCGCAGCTCCCGCTTGGCGGCGTTGAGCAGCGTGATCGCGTCCTCCGGCACGCCGGTGCGACGGCCGTACCTGGGCATGGGGTAGAGGCTCAGCGCCACCACGTCGTAGTAGCGCCAGACCGGCTTGCCGCCGACCCGCTGCGTCTCGTAGGTCTTGATCCCGGCGAGCTCGTAGGGCAGGCGGGTCACCATCGGCGGCGCGACCACCTTGGCCTGGGGGGCCACCGCGTTGCGGACGTCGTGCATGCCCTTGGTCAGCTGCGCCATCCGCCGCTGGGTGCCGGTCCAGAACGTCGAGATGTTGGACTCGTTCCAGACCTGGTAGCTGTCGATCCGGCCCTGGTAGCGGGTCATCAGGTGGCGCACGAAGCGCTTGTACTCGTCGACCCTGCCCGTCGGCACGTTCCAGGGCGTCCTGGAGTAGAAGCGAGGGGTCCCCGCCACGACCATCGTGACGCGCGCGCCGTGGGCGCGGGCCGCCGACACCAGCTGGTCGAGCCGTGCCCAGTGGTAGTGGTTGCGCGAGGTCTCGATGTCCCGCCACTGCACCCCGGCGTCCCAGAGCCGCACCGACCCCTCGTGGACGGCGCCGTGGGACGTCACGCCGCCGCTGCCGTCGTGCATCCCGAAGATGCTGCCGGTCACCTTCACGTTGCTCGCCTGGGCCGGCAGGCACGCGGTCGTCAGCAGCGCACCGACGGCCGCGATCGCGGCGGTCAGCAGTCCGGCGCGGCGCCGAGCGCGCGGACGAGCCGGTGGTGTGGTCGCGGACATCGAGTGCCTCCCCCTGAAGCTTTCAGCGAGAGTAACAAGCCCTGGTCAGTGGGCCGAACGCACCAGCACCGGCGAGAAGCCGATCTTGAGCTTCGACCCGCCCCGCACCTTGGCCGACGTACCGGCCTCGCTCACCTTGTGGTGGGCGCTGGGGACCAGCGTCACCGTGGAGGTGTGCCACGGGTTCCAGTAGACCCGGCCCATGCCGGAGGCGTACTTGATCACGCAGGTGTAGGTGCCGGCCTTGTTGGGCGTGCACGGCCGCTTGGTGGTCGTGCCGATCAGGGTCCCCTTCATCCACGACTGGACCCGGGTGAAGGCATAGCCGGCGGGGGTGAGCGTGCCGGCGACCCGGTTGGCGGGGTCGGTCAGCAGGGTGTTGCCCAGGGGACCACCACCGAACGTCGGGGCCAGGTTGCCCATGTCGTAGGCGTACCAGTCGACCCGCTTGACGCCGCGCGCCGCGTTGAGGAGGAACGTGCGCATCACGTACGCGACCTGGAGCGAGTTGGAGATCTTGGTCGCGGCGGTGCCACCGGTGGCGCCGGTGTGCAGGCCGTAGTTGATCTCGGTGTCCCAGATCGGCTTCGACCTCGGCACGCCGTCCTTGGCCAGGATCGCCTGCACCTTGGTCAGCAGGGCCATGGCGTCCTCGGGGGTCCCGGGGCGGATGGTGCCGTGGGAGTCGGAGTACTTGTCGACCGGGTAGAGGTTCAGCGAGATGGCGTCGACGAGCTTCCAGACCGGGACGCCGCCCACCTTGAGGGCGTAGAACCTCTTGATCCGGCCCTGCTGGTACTGCAGGCGGGTGACCATCGCCGGGGCGACCACCTTGGCGCCGGGGTCGATCGCGTTCCGGGCGCGGTAGACGATCCTGACCAGGTTGGCCATCTGCGGCCTGGTCCCGGTCCAGAACGTCTCGATGTTGGCCTCGTTCCACACCTGGTAGTTCGCGATGCCG
>JAHEXO010000447.1 GCA_023252065.1 Nocardioides sp.
ACGTCGCCGACCCGACGCCCGGAGACCGACAGCGTGTGGGTGGCCGCTCCGTGCGCGACGGCGGTGCGGAGGTACCAGTGGTCACCCCGCGCCACGCCGAGGCCGTCGGTGCCGTCGCCTTCCCAGTCACCGACGACGGGCCGGTCGCCGGTGGTGCCGTACCAGACCGTCCGGGGTGTCACCGGCGGTGCGGCCGGGTCGGGCAGGGGGTCGGCCAGGGTCCAGCGACCGCGGAGGAAGACGCCGATGCCGTCGCTGCCGTCCCCGTCCCAGTCACCGGTGACGGGCATGCCCCGGGCTCCGGCGGGGTCGGTGGGGTCCGCCAGGGTGACGTCGCGCCAGACCGTCGGGCTGGTGCCGTGTGCGGGAGCAGGGCCGAGCGCCAACAGCAACTCCGCGCCGCGGACGACTCCGAAGTCCGTGATGCCGTCGCCGTTCCAGTCGCCCGTCACCGGTCGGTCGCCGGCCTGGCCGAACGTGAACGTCGGGGCAGTGCCGGTCGTGCGGACCATCGAGGGGCGAAGGCGCCACTCGCCGCCGACGAAGGTGCCGGGGGTCTGCGCGCCGTCGCCGTCCCAGTCACCGAGGAGTCGCACGCCTCCAGCAGGCAGCGGGGACAGCGGGTAGGTGACGACACCGCCCCCGGAGAGGCGGGCCCGCAGTCGCCCCGTGCCGGCGTACGCGGGGGCGCTGACGAATCGCGCAACTGAGGTCTTCGCCGCCGTGGGGCCGGGTGCGGCGGACGACGTGGCGACGGGCGTGGTCAGCAGCGTGGCCGCCACGGCACATGCCAGGGCGGCCAGCGGCACGCGCTTCGCCACGATCCCCGACCTCTCCAGCCGCGCCCTCGCGGCGGCAACACCCGGACCAGGGTAGACGGCCGCATCCCCCGCGTCCGACGCATCCCCAGGTCGGCGCGGGCGACCCTAGCCGCGGGGCTGGCGCGCGAGCTGACGGGACTGCGCGACCAGCCGACCGGCCGAGTCCCAGACCTCGCAGTCCTCCTCGAACATCGCGCCCGCGACGTTGCGCGACTCGTGCCGGATCCGCAGCCACCCGGGAGCCGGTACGGCGCGGACGTGCACGGTGAGCTCGAGGGTCGGCGCCCAGCCCATCCGGCCGAGCTCGAAGGTCACCGGCGGCATCGCGTCGACGGCCAGCAGCAGCGCCAAAGCGTCCGGCTCGCGGTCGTGCAGCCGCCACCAGCCCTGGAGCACGGCCCGTCCGCCGGGTCGGCCGTCCGCCCAGCCGGCGGTCGCCGGGTCGAGGAGGAGGTCGTAACGGCCCATCAGCGGCGGCGTGCCCGGACCGCTCAGGTGCCGGCACTCCTCCCGCGGCGGCAGGTCGTGCGGGGTCGCGGTCGTCGCCACGTCGTCGGGGAGCGCTGCGAGGTCGCCGAACGTCGCCAGCGCGCTGATCCTGGCCTGGCCGTCCTGGGCGAGGTCGACGGCGTACGTCGAGGTGGTGCCACCCTCACGGAGCCGACGGGTGGTGACCGTCGCCGCATCCGGGCGCGTGGCGGAGAGGTAGTAGGCGCTGATCGTGAAGGGGTCGGGATGCTGCGACTCCTGGCGTACGGCGTGGGCCAGGGTGGCCAGCAGGTAGCCGCCGTTGACCCCACCGCCGACCACCCACCCGGGACGCAGTTCTGCGGCGTATTCCTGCGGTCGGGTCGCGGTCAGGGCGATGTCCCGGTCGAACTCGCTCATGGCGGCGAGCGTAGACAGTCCTCCGTCGGGCACCATGTGCGGTGTGAGCACACGTCAGCCCCGCTGGGTCTACGACGCGGGCCAGGAGCCCGACCCGCGCTTCACCCTGGCCAACGAGCGCACGTTCCTGGCCTGGGTTCGCACGGCGCTCGCCATGCTCGCCGGCGGGGTCGCGCTGCATGCGCTGGCGGTGCCCGCCACGGCGTGGGTCCGCACCGTGCTGGTGGTCGGGCTGATCGGGCTCGGGGGCGTGGTGTGCGGCTTCGCCTACGTGCGGTGGGCCCGCGTGGAGCGGGCGATGCGCCGGGGCGAGCCGCTACCGTCGTTCGGGCTGGCGCTGGCGATCACGGTCGTGATGGTGATCGTCGCGGCGCTGCTGGTGGTCGTGCTGCTGTGAGGTGACCCGGCCCGTCCTGCCCGAGCAGGAGGGGACGTCGTGGTCAGGCCGCCTGGTGGCGGGTGAGCCGGCGGATCAGGGCACGCAGGCTGGAGTCGGCGTGGCTGGGGCGGCGCAGCGGCAGCATGTCGGTGCGGCCCTCGTGGAGAGCGACCATGAGGATCGCCTCGTCGTCGTACTGGGCAGCAAGGGTGTCGGCGCGGTCGAGGTCGTTGTCGGCGATCGCGCTGTTGACGGCCTCGACGTAGCGGTCGTGCAGGACATTCAGGTCGTCGATGAGGCGGGACATCATGGTTTCCCTTCGAGAGTTCGTCCCTTACATGCTCTAGTCTGCTCGCCTCTATTGGAACGATCCAATCCCGGGCGCTGTGACGTCGCCGACATCGCCGTCCCGGTGCTAGCCGGGGTCCTCCGACCTCGGCCGCCCCCGCTTGGGCAGGGGGCCCGCGTGGGGCGGCATCCGGCCGGCCTCGGCCAGGGCGCGGCGCAGCAGCAGCTCGATCTGGGCGGTCACGCTGCGCAGCTCGTCGTCGGCCCAGCGCATCAGCGCGTCGTGCACCGCGGGGTCGAGGCGGAGGAGGAACTCCTTGCGAGGGGTCACGAGTAGAGCGAGCCGGCGTTCACCACGGGCGAGGGCGGCTGGTCTCCGCAGAGCACCACCAGGAGGTTGCTGACCATGCTCGCCTTGCGCTCCTCGTCGAGGTCGACGACGTCGTGCTCGGCCAGCCGCTCGAGGGCCATCTCCACCATGCCGACCGCCCCTTCGACGATCCGGCTGCGCGCGGCGACGACCGCGTTGGCCTGCTGCCTCCGCAGCATTGCCTGGGCGATCTCCTGCGCGTAGGCGAGGTGGGAGATCCGTACCTCGACGATCTCGACCCCGGCGATGGCGACCCGCGCGGCGACCTCGTCGGCCAGCTCGCCGGCCACCAGGTCGGTCGACCCGCGCAACGACGTCTCCTGCGTGTCGGCGTCGTAGGGGTGGGTGTTCGCGACGTGCCGGAGGGCCGACTCCGCCTGCACGGCCACGAAGTTCTGGTAGTCGTCGACGGCGTACGTCGAGCGCGCGGTGTCGGCGACCTGCCACACCACGAACGCCGCGATCTCGACGGGGTTGCCGTCGGAGTCGTTGACCTTGAGCCGGTTCGTCTCGAAGTTGCGCACCCG
>JAHEXO010000448.1 GCA_023252065.1 Nocardioides sp.
GGTGTACATGTCAGGGTCCTTTCGTGGTCGTGGGAGCAAGGACCTGCTGCCACAGGTGGAGGAGTGCGTAGGAGCGCCACGGGCGCCAGGTCTCCGCGAGCCGGGCCGCCTGGGTCGGAGCGCGGTCGAGCATGCGCAGGGAGTTGCGGACGCCGAGATCTGTCGGCAGGAACACGTCGGGATGACCGAGGGCGCGCAGGGCGACGTAGTCGGCGGTCCAGGGGCCGATGCCTGGGATCGCGAGCAGGCTACGGCGTACGACCTCCCGGTCTGCGCCGCGGTCGAGCCGCACGTCGCCGTCGGCCAGGGTCTGCGCCAGCGAGACCAGGGCGCGCCCCCGGGTGCGCGGCATCGGCAGCGACTCGGGCTCGAGCGCGGCCAGGGCGTCGGCGCTCGGGAAGAGGTGGGTCAGGGGCAGGGAGTGGGGCACCAGGCCGGGATCGACGGTGTCGCCGTGGGCGACGACCAGGCGGGCCGCGCTGGTACCGGCCGCGGCCAGCGAGACCTGCTGCCCGAGGACGGCGCGAATCGCGAGCTCGTCGCCGTCGACGTGGCCAGGCACCCGGAGTCCGGGCGTCTCGCGCACCAGCCGACCGAGCACTGGGTCGCCGGCGAAGGCGTCACCGATCGCCACCGGGTCGCAGTCGGCGTCGACCAGACGACGGGCGCGCTCGACGGCTGCGCCGAGGTCACGCAGGTCGGCGAGCCGGAACGTCGCCGGCACGAACGCCGTCGACCCCTCGTCGAGATGGTCGGCGAGCTCGAGCTCGACGGTGCCGGGCCCGTGTGGGAGCCGCAGAGTGCGGGCATAGGTCGTGGCGGTCGTGGTCTCGATGCCGGCGACGAGGTGGGTCGCGAAGAACCACAGCAGCGCCGAGCCCGCGAACGGCGTGCGGACGGCCAGCCGGAGCTGGACGGTGCCGCCCGTGGCACCACCGCCGCGACGACCCCGCAGCTGCGTCGGCGTGGCGGCGTAGACCTCGCGGATCGTGTCGTTGAACTGCCGGACGCTGCTGAAGCCGGCCGCGAACGCGACGTCGGCCGCGCCCAGCTCGGTGGTCTCGAGCAGGACCCGCGCGTTCTGCGCACGCTTGGCGCGAGCCAGGGCGAGGGGACCGGCGCCCAGCTCCTGGGTCAGCAGCCGGGTCAGGTGGCGAGGCGTGTAGCCGATGCGGGCGGCCAGTCCGTCGACACCGTCGCGGTCGACGACGCCGTCGGCGATCAGGCGCATCGCGCGCCCGGCCGCGTCGGCGGCGACGTCCCAGTCGGGACTGCCCGGCGTCGCGTCGGGGATGCAGCGCTTGCAGGCGCGGTAGCCCGAGGCCTGGGCAGCGGCGGCGGTCGGGTGGAAGGTGACGTTCTCGTACGCCGGAGTGCGGGCCGGGCAGGACGGGCGGCAGTAGATGCCGGTGGTGCGGACGGCGGTGTAGAACACCCCGTCGAACCGCCGGTCGCGGCTCTTCACGGCCCGGTAGCACGACTCCGGGTCGAGATGCATCGCGCTGGTCATGCCCCCATCATGACCGAAGGCGCCGACAGTTCCTGGCGGGAATCGGACACGACCGTCCGGTCAACCTCAGTGGCGGCTGAAGAAGGCCTTCACCTTGTCGACGGTCCACCAGCCGGCCGGCAGCAGACCGGCGGCGAGCAGGATCTTGACCGCATCGCCCCACAGGAAGGGCTGGATGCCGAGGTGCCAGGCCTGCGACGCGGAGAGGTTCAAGGCGTGGGCGAGCCAGGTGGCGCCGAACGCGTAGATGACGACGTTTCCGAGCACCATCGCCGGGAGCGACCGCACGGCACTGCGGTCCCAGCCGCGGTCGGCCAGCCAGCCGACGAGCGTCGCGGCGACGAGCATCCCGACCAGGTAGCCACCGGTCGCCGAGCTGAGGCGGAGGACGTCCCAGCCCGAGGAGTGCGCGGCGAAGACGCCCACGCCCAGACCGCCGACCACGAGGTAGCTCGCGAGCGTCGCGAAGCCGCGGGTCGCGCCGTACGCCCCACCGATCAGCAGCACTCCGAACGTCTGGCCGGTGATCGGGACCGGCGTCCAGGGCAGGTGGAAGACCACCTGCGCAGAAAGCGCGATCAGGGTCACCCCCAGCGCGACGAGGACCACGTCAGCCACGCGCGCCGCAACACGGTTGCTCGGGCGGACCAGCGACGGGACGAGCGCGGTGGAGGACATGGCCCGATCCTAGGGAACTCCGCGGTCGGCGAGATACCCCGGGGGCCGAACGCCGAACAAGTCAGGACCTATGGCCTGGCCAGTGGTAGGTGGAAGGCCGAGGCCATCGACGGTGCCGTCGCCGCCCCGCGCAGCGGGGGGACGCCGAGCACCTCGGTGTAGAGCCGGCTGAGCGAGAGGTGGGACAGCGGGGTCGTGACCACGTTGCCGTGCTGGCTGGGGTGGACGACGACGGTGAGCACGGTGTTGCCCTGGCTGCCGTCGTCCTCGTCGGCGGTGACCACGATCGCGAGCCGCCCGGCGCGGTAGTCCGGCCCCGACATCGCAAGGCCCACCTCCTGGCGCAGCCACGCGTCCGCAGTGGCGAGCGAGCAGTCGTGGGCGTCGTGACACACGTCGGGGATCACCATCCCGGCATTCGGCAGGTGCCCCGAGCGCACGTCCGGCCCGAGGCCGGCCATCGTGCCGTCGTACGCCGCGCACTGGGCGTGCTCGGACGGGAAGTAGGTCCAGGGGTTGTGGCGCACGGCGTACTCCCCCGACGACGTCGGGAAGCAGGCCGACGGCATGGAGTCGGCGTAGACCCGCGCGGTCAGTCCGGCGTGGAGTGCCGCGCCGAACACCGAGGGCCCGGGCTCGGGGTGGGCCGACGGGTCGTTGTCGTCGGTGACTCCGAACGTCGAGCCGCCGGCGATGGCGAGGTAGTTGGGCAAGGACGGATGGGTCATCGCGCGGTAGTCCGTCGCGTCGCCGTAGCGCTGGGCCAGGGCCCGGGTGAACGGCATCTGGTCGCGCATCTCGGCCGCGGAGTGGTTCTCCACCACGAACACGAGCAGCTTCGAGATGCGGGAGGTCGTCGGCGACGCGTGCGTCGGCTTCGGCGTGGGGGTGGGCGTGGGGGTTCGGGTGCTCGCAGGACTGGACGCCGGGGGCTGCGTCGGCGCCGCGCTCTGCGTCCCGGTCGCCTGCGGCGTGGAGCCTCCCGAGCCGCAACCCGCCACCAGCATCGCGAGGGTCGCCGCCATCGCGGCGGCACGGGCTCGGCTCACGCTGGCCGACGCTACCCGGGCGTCCCGAACCCTCGC
>JAHEXO010000449.1 GCA_023252065.1 Nocardioides sp.
TTCTACTGGACCACCACCAACCTGTGGACCATGGGCCAGCAGTTCTACGTGATCCGCCGCAACCCGGCACCGGGCACGCCCGCCTTCGACGCCAAGGTCGAGCGCGACCGGGCGAAGGGCCGCACCACCGAGCTCTCCCAGGAGCTCGCGGTGGAGGAGGCGCACGGCGACAAGCGTCCGCCGGCCCAGCAGCAGCGGCAGCGGCAGCAGCCCAAGAGGCAGTCGAGGGAGAAGCGCAAGAAGGCCCCGAAGTCCGGTGGCCAGCAACGCCCTGGCTCCCCGAGCAACCCCGCGCCCGCTGACGGCGCCGAGAACGACGACACAGACGACGAAGGAAAGAGCGCATGAGCGAGACCTCCGAGCCGATGACCGATCCCACTCAAGAGCTGACCGAGCCGACCGAGTCCGACGAGCTGCTGGACCTCGCGGACACCCCCGAGGAGATCGAGGTGGTGGAGGAGTCCGAAGAGGGCGCCGACGACGCGGACGCGGACGAGGAGCCCGAGACAGGAGCGGTCTCGCTGGAGGAGCGCCTGGAGCACGAGGGCGACATCGCCGCGGACTATCTCGAGGAGCTGCTCGACATCGCCGACCTCGACGGCGACCTCGACATGGACGTCGAGGGGGAGCGGGCCGTGGTCTCCATCGTGGGGGCCGACCTGGCGCAGCTGGTCGGAGCGCGCGGTGAGGTGCTGGATGCGCTTCAGGAGCTCACCCGCCTGGCGGTCTACCGCGAGACCGGGGAGCGGAGCCGGCTGATGCTCGACATCTCCGGGCACCGGGCCCAGATCCGCCGCGACCTGGAGGAGCTGGCCGCGGCCACCGCCACCCAGGTCAAGGAGTCGGGGGAGCGAGTGGCCCTGCGGCCGATGTCGCCGTTCGAGCGCAAGGTCGTGCACGACGCCGTCGCGGCCGCCGGCCTGTCCTCGGAGTCGGAGGGCGTCGAGCCGCGGCGCTACGTGGTGGTGCTCCCGGCCTGATGGCCGATGTTTCACGTGAAACACCGCCGCCTCCCGACCCGGCGGTGCTGGCGGCGCTCTTCCCCGAGGAGCGCCGCGCCCTGGTGGAGCAGTACGCCGCGCTGCTGGCCTCCGAAGGTGTCCTGCGCGGCCTGATCGGGCCGCGTGAGGTGGCCCGGCTCTGGGACCGGCACCTGGTCAACTGCGCCCTGCTGGCGCCGCTGCTGCCGCAGGACGCAACGGTGGCCGACCTCGGCTCCGGGGCCGGGCTTCCGGGGCTGGTGATCGCGATCGCCCGGCCGGACGTCCGGGTGACCCTCATCGAGCCCATGGAGCGACGGACCACCTTTCTCGTCGAGGCGGTGGAGCGGCTGGGCCTCGACGCCGTCGGGGTGGTGCGTGGCCGCGCCGAGGACTGGACCCTCCCCGAGCGCTTCGACGTGGTGACCGCCCGGGCGTTGGCACCCTTGCCGAAGCTGTTGCGCTGGGCGTTGCCGCTGGTCCGGCCGGGAGGTGCCCTGCTCGCGATGAAGGGGTCCTCGGCGGCCGAGGAGATCGCGGAGGCAGCGGCCGAGCTGGGCCGGGCCCAGGCGACGGCGGAGGTGCTGCACCCCGAGGTGGCCGGTGCGACGTCCACGACGGTGGTCCGGGTGGTTCCTCGGGCCAGCACGACGATAGGTTGGCCCACGGGCCAGAGTCCGAGGCGTTCGACCCGGACCGGCCCGCGACGAGGACGAAAGGGGCCCAGGTGAGCCACGACGCCACCACTGCTGTGTCGTCCGACCTGCAGACGGGGCTCGGCTGGCCCGAGCCGGTACCGGCGACGGAGTCCGATCCAGCGGGTCCCGATGAGTTTTCCACCGGTCTGGGGTGGCCCGGTGAGCGTGAGTCTCCACAAGTTTCCCCTAGTTATCCACAATCGCCGGTGACTAGTCCTCCCACCGATCGGGCCATCGATGTTTCACGTGAAACACTCGCTCCCGAGCCGGTCGCGACCCCGCCAACGGTGCGCACAGCCGCCGACTTCGCGGCGTACGGCGACTCGCTGCAGGACGAGAGCACCCCCCTGGCCCGCGTCGCCGAGGACACCGTGCGGGCCCGGCTCGAGGCCTCTCAGCGGCCGCCGATGCCGCGACCGGAGGCCACGCGGGTGGTGGTCGTGGCCAACCAGAAGGGCGGGGTCGGCAAGACGACCACCACCGTGAACCTGGCGGCCGCCCTGGCCCAGCTCGGTCAGCGGGTCCTGGTCGTCGACCTCGACCCGCAGGGCAACGCCTCCACGGCGCTCGGCGTGGAGCACCACCGCGGCGCCGCCTCCACCTACGACGCGCTGGTTGACGGGGAGCCGCTGGCCGACCTGGTGAGTCCCTGCCCGGACGTGCCCGGGCTGTTCCTCGTGCCGGCCACCATCGACCTGGCCGGTGCGGAGATCGAGCTGGTCAGCCTGGTGGCGCGCGAGAACCGGCTCCGCAAGGCGATCACCGCCCATCCTCTCGTCGGCGACGTCGGGACCGCGGGCGAGGACCGTTATGACTTCCTCTTCGTCGACTGCCCGCCCTCGCTGGGCCTGCTCACCCTCAACGCGCTGGTCGCCGGCCGCGAGATGCTGATCCCGATCCAGGCGGAGTACTACGCGCTGGAGGGGCTCGGGCAGCTGCTCGAGACCGTCGACATGGTCAAGGCCCACCTCAACCCCGGTCTGGTCGTCTCGACCATCCTGGTCACGATGTACGACGGGCGGACCCGCCTCGCCTCGGGCGTGGCCCAGGAGGTGCGCGACCACTTCGGCGACCAGGTGCTGCGGACCACGATCCCCCGCTCGGTGCGGGTCTCCGAGGCGCCGTCCTACGGGCAGACCGTGATGACCTACGACCCGGCCTCACCCGGCGCGCTGTCCTACCTCGAGGCAGCCCGGGAGATCGCCAGGAAGGGCGCCCCCCGATGAGCCAGGACCGCCCCCGCCGCGGGCTCGGCCGCGGGCTCGGCTCGCTGATCCCGACCGGCCCGCCGCCGAGCGACGACCAGGCCGCCGAGGGGGACGCCCCTGTCGTCGACCCGGCCGCCGCGGCACCGATGCCGGTGCCGGCCGGCGCCTACTTCGCCGACCTGCCGATCACGGAGGTGGCTCCCAACCACGTGCAGCCGCGCCAGGTCTTCGAGGAGGAGGCCATGAGCGAGCTCGTGCACTCGATCAGGGAGATCGGGCTGCTCCAGCCGGTGGTGGTGCGTCAGACGGGCCCGGAGTCCTACGAGCTGGTGATGGGCGAGCGCCGGTGGCGGGCCGCCCAGGAAGCCGGGCTGACC
>JAHEXO010000036.1 GCA_023252065.1 Nocardioides sp.
GGGTCTTCGGACGCGGTACGACGCCCGGCGAGGTCGCCTCCTACCTCGTCGACCGGGTCACCACGAGAAAGGCTGGCTGATGCCGACTCGCAACGGCCACGACGTCGGCACCCGCGTCGCGCACCGCCGCTACGTGCCCTACTCCGACGCCCACTACGCCGGCAACCTCGTCGACGGTGCCTACAGCCTGAAGCTGTTCGGCGACGTGGCCACCGAGATGTGCATCCTCACCGACGGCGACGAGGGCCTGTTCGCGTCGTACTCCGACGTCCAGTTCGTCGGTCCGGTCCTGGCCGGAGACGTGGTCGAGATCGAGGCCGTGCTGGCTCGCGTGGGCACCCGGAGCCGCACCCTCGACCTCCGGGTCACGGTCGTGGCGCGCGGCGCCGCCACCGCCGAACGACCGGGCGCAGCCGACGTGGTCGACCCACCCCTGGTGGTCACCACCGCCGTCGGCACCGTGGTCGTCCCGGGCTGAAGCGCAGCAGGCGGTGACGGATCGTTCACCCGTCCGGCGTGTCGGATCCGGACACGCCGCCCCCTTTGGGAAAATCCTGGTGAACTCCCGCCGACCACGACCCCACCTGACCTGCGTCGACGCGTGAATCCGCAGGTCAGGCGCCGGTTGACAACCACCCCCTCGGGGGCAGAGGCTTCCCGACACTCGCTCAGGCATTCGTGGGATCTGGACCGACGTCCGAGCGACCGGGGAGTCCGATGGGAGACCGCCCATCCGGAGACCGCCGGTCTGCCGGAGACCTGTTCCACTCCGCGAGAGCGAGACCGGAGGGGAAGACGGTCCCCCTAGACAACTTCCGGGGTCACGGCAGCCAGCCGCGGACCGGTCGGCCCGAAGGGCCGTCGTCCCCTCCGGTCAGCCGGTCTCGACATGATGCGGGGAGCGGCCGACTACATTCGTGGCATGCCGGCCCGCTGCCTCCTGGCCCTGGTGGCCGGGGTCGCGGCGACCCTGGCGTTCCCCCCGACCCATGCCTTCTGGCTGCTGCCGCTGGCCGTGGCGGCGTTCTTCGTGCTCACCGACGGTCTGCCGGCGCGCCGGGCGTGGGTGCCCGGGCTGGTCTTCGGCCTGGGCTTCCAGGTCACCCTGCTCTGGTGGCTGCACGTCGTCGGGACGGTGGCCTGGCTGGGGCTGGCGGTCACCCAGGCCGCCTGGTACGCCGTGCTGGCCGTGGCCGTGGTGCCCCTGCGCCGGCTTCGCTTCGCGCCCACGTGGCTGGCGGTCGCCTGGGTGGCGATGGAGAGCATCCGCTGCACGTGGCCGGCCGGCGGGATGCCGTGGGGCCGACTGGCCTACGCGGTGATGGACACGCCGTTGTCGGCGGCCCTGCCCTACGTCGGGTCCACCGGCGTCAGCCTGCTGGTCGCGCTGGTCGGCACCCTGCTGGCCGCCCTCTGGTCCGCCCGGGGCACACGCCGCGTCGGCACCCTGGCGGTGCTGGTCGCGGTGGCCGCGGTGTCCCTGGTGCCGCTCGCTGCGCCGTACGACGCGTCGTCGGTCGGTCGCTTCAACGTCACCGCGGTGCAGGGCAACGTGCCCGGTGACGGCACCGACGTGCTCGCGCACTACCGCGAGATCACCGCCCAGCACACCGCCGAGACCGAGCGGCTCGCCGACGACGTCCGGGCCGGCCGCGCGACGAAGCCCGACCTGGTCGTCTGGCCGGAGAACTCGACCGCGATCGACCCCTTCTACGACGCCGCGATGAGCACCGACATCGAGGAGGCCCTGCGCGCGATCGACGTCCCCCTGCTGGCCGGGGTGGTCGTCGACGGCGGCCCCCGGCACGTGCTCAACCAGGGCATCGTCTTCGACCCGGTCACCGGGGCCGGCGACCGCTACACCAAGTGGCACCCGGTGCCGTTCGGTGAGTACATTCCCTGGCGCTGGTTGTTCGGCAACCACCTGCCGCAGCTGAACCAGATCCCACGTGACATGGTGCGCGGGACCCGGGTGGAGCCACTCGATGTGCGTGGGGTGAAGGTCGCCGACGCCATCTGCTTCGACGTCGCCTACGACGACGGCATCTACGCCCAGCTCCGCCACGGCGGTCAGGTCCTGGTGGTGCAGACCAGCAACGCGATGTTCATCCACACCTCCCAGATCGACCAGCAGTTCGCGATCAGCCGGCTGCGCGCCCTCGAGACGCACCGCTACGTCGTGGTGGCGGCCATCAACGGGCTCACCGGGGTGATCGCTCCGGACGGCTCGGTGGTGACCACCACGGCCCCGCGCACCCGGTCCTACGCCGAGGCCACCGTCGGGCTCTTCGACGCGGTCACGCCGGCGGTGCGGATCGGGCCGTGGCTCGGGCGGGCGTGCCTCGGGCTCGTGGTCCTGGGGTGGGCGTTGGCCCTCGGCGGCTATCGTCGGACCCGCCGTGCCACCCCGCGCGTCGCGGCGCCCGAACCCCTCACCGACAGGACCCCCGCATGACCACCACCCCATGGCCGGGCCGGGTCGTGATGTGCATCCCCACCTACAACGAGGCCGACAACCTGGCCTGGATCGTGGGCAGGCTGCGCGCCGCCCAGCCCGACGTCCACGTGCTGGTGGTCGACGACAACTCACCCGACGGCACCGGAAAGATCGCCGACGAGCTGGCGGCCGCCGACGAGGCGGTCCAGGTGCTGCACCGCACCGAGAAGGGCGGTCTGGGCGCGGCGTACCGGCACGGCTTCCGCATCGCCATGGAGCAGGGCTACGACGTCATCGGCGAGATGGACGCCGACGGCTCCCACCAGCCCGAGCAGCTCTCGCGGCTGCTCGACGCCCTCCGGGACGCCGATCTGGTGATCGGGGCCCGCTGGATCCCCGGTGGCAGCGTCGTGAACTGGCCGCGTCGCCGCGAGGCGCTCTCGCGCGGCGGCAACCTCTACGTCCGTGCGCTCTTGGGCATCCGCGTCCACGACGCCACCGCGGGCTACCGCGTGTTCCGCCGCGAGACCCTGGAGAAGATCGAGCTCGACACCGTGCAGAGCACCGGCTACGTCTTCCAGACCGACATGGTCGTGCGCTGCCTGCGCCGCGGCCTGCGCGTGCGGGAGGTGCCGATCGAGTTCGTCGAGCGCGAGCGCGGCGACTCCAAGATGAGCGGGCGGGTGGCCGCCGAGTCGCTGGGCCGGATCACCGCGTGGGGCCTGCGCGAGCGTCGCGACCAGGTCGCCCGGCTGTGGCGGCGCCGGTGACGTCGTCCTTCGGCTCCCGGGCGCCTCGGCGGCGCCGGTTCCGATGGTGGTTGGTCGTCGTCGCGTTCGTCGTGGTGCCGATCCTGGAGATCTACGTGATCATCCAGGTCGGTCAGGTGATCGGTGCCTGGTGGACGATCGCGCTGCTCATCGCCGACAGCATCTTCGGCGCCTGGCTGATCCGGCACGAGGGCCGGCGCTCCTGGCAGTCGCTGACCGGTGCCCTCGACTCCGGACGGATGCCGGCCAGCGAGCTCGCCGACGGCGGGCTGATCCTGGTCGGCGGCACCTTGATGCTCAGCCCCGGCTTCGTCACCGACGCGATGGGGATCCTGCTGATCCTGCCGTTCACCCGGCCGGTCGCCCGGCGGATGCTGACGCGGGTGGTGTCGCGGCGCCTGCTCGGCTCCGACGACGTACGACGCCCCGGACCCGGGCCGCAGGGGCCCGTCGTCCGGGGCGAGGTCGTCGACGAGTAGCTCGACCACGGTGCGAGCGGGGCTCGCAGCCGTGCTGCGTCAGACGTTGGCCTTGGCGCGCCGCTTGGCGTTGGCCCGGTGCAGGTGGGCCGGGCCGATCTCACCTTCGCGGAGCAGCTCGAGCCGCTCCTTGAGGATGTCTTCGAGCTCCTTCTCGGAACGGCGCTCGAGCAGCATGTCCCAGTGGGTGCGGGCCGGCTTCTCGGGCTTCTCCTCAGGCCGGATGCCCGAGGTGCTGAGGGCCTCCGCGCCGCAGCGCGGGCACTCCCAGACGGCCGGGACGTCGGCCTCGACCGACATGGTCACCTCGAACTCGTGACCGTTGACGCAGCGGTAGCCGCACTGTTGCCGAGCCGCGAACTCGATGCCGCGCTCGTCCTCGAAGCTCTGGCCTCCGAGCCGCGCTCCACGCAGTGTGCGCTCTGCCATGAGGGTCCACCTCCAACGTTCGTTTCCCCCGGTACGCCCGAGGCGTACGTCCCATGAGACGTATGTACCCCGTATCCGTGACGACACACCGATTCGGATGGGTGCGCTTGATGCCACGGGGCGCGTGAGTGTTCGGTGGTTTCAACGTACGCGCGGTGCCCCGTGTTCCGCCAACGGCGCGCGAGCCAGGTCACACGGCCAACTCACACGATTCGCTCAGCCGAAGCTCAGACGACCGCCGGCAGGGCGTTGTCGGCCTCTCGGATGCCGCGTCTGGGGTCGAGGCGGAGCAGGAGGACGGCGCCGAGCACGAAGAAGACGATCAGGGCCACGATCGCCGGCCGGTAGGAGCCGGTCAGCTGGAAGACGAGGCCGAACAGGAACGTGCCGAACCACGACGTGCCGCGCTCGCAGGCGTTGTAGAGGGCGAAGTACTCACCCTCGCGGCCGCGGGGGATGAGCAGGCTGAAGAACGACCGCGAGAGGGCCTGGGTGCCGCCCATCACGATGGCGATCGCGATCGCGACGAGCAGGAAGGTGGCGACGTTGCCGCGCGGGAGGAACACCGCGGTGACCACGATCGCCATCCAGCCGAAGGTGCCGCCGAGGATGCAGCGGTAGGAGCCGTAGGAGGCGGCCAGCCGCCCGAACAGCCGGGCCCCGAAGTACGCCACGAACTGGATCATCAAGATGGTGGCGATCAGGACGCTGCTCCCGAACCCGAGCTGCTTGGAGCCGTAGGTGGAGGCGGCGTAGATGACCGTCTGGATGCCGTCGTTGTAGAAGAGGAACGCGACCAGGAACGTCAGCGTCATCGGGTAGCGGCGCATCTGGCGCAGCGTGGTGAAGAGCTGGCCGAAGCTGCGGTGGAGCAGACCCCCGGGCTCGGGGACGACGTTGCGGGGCGCGTGGTTGCGGAGCCGGACCACCGGGATGATCGTGAACCCTGCCCACCAGAGCGCGGCCGAGAGCAGCGAGAACCGCACCGCCAGCTCCTTGTCGAGCCCGAAGGCGTCGTGGCCGAGCACCATCACCAGGTTGATCAGCAGCAACAGCCCCCCACCGAGGTAGCCCCAGGCCCAGCCGCGCGACGACACCCCGTCGCGCTCGTCCTCGGTCGAGATGTCGACCAGCATCGCGTAGTAGCTGACCAGGGAGCAGCCGGCCAGGATGCTGCTCACCACGATCGCCACCGCGGCCAGCTGCCAGTGGTCGCCCCGCATGAAGAAGAGCAGCGCCGCGAAGGACGACCCGGCCCAGGCGAACCCCGCCATGTGCCACTTCTTGCGCGCGGAGCGGTCGACGAACGCGCCGACGATCGGCAGGAGGAACGCGCTGGCGATGGTGGCGAAGCTGGTCAGGTAGAAGGGGAGTGACCCGGCGGCGAGGTGCAGGCCGAGCACGGTGACCGTCTTGTTGCAGGTCTCGTCCGCCGAGCTGCCACAGCCGGCGGCGCGCCCCGCCACCGTGATCATGAACGGCGCGAACAGGACCGTGAGGGTCGTGGTGTAGAACGCGGAGTTGGCCCAGTCGTACCAGTTCCAGGCCTTCTGCTCCCGCTCGCGCTCGAGCGGGTCGAGGTCGGCGGCGCTCGGCGCGGAGGTCCCGGTCACCGCTCGTCGGCCTCGGTGGGGGCCCTCCAGAGCCCGCGCTCGCGCAGCACGTCCCTGAGTATGTCCGTGCGGTCGGTCATCAGCCCGTCGACACCGCGGTCGAGGAGGAGCCGCATCTCGTCGGGGTCGTCGATGGTCCACACGTGCACCGGGAGGCCGGCGGCGTGGGCGCGTCGTACCAGGCGGGGGGAGGCGATGGTGAGCCCTCCGGCCCGGTGGGGGATCTGGAGGGCCGCGACACGGCGGGTGAGCAGGCGGGCGAGGCGAGCCGGGAGCAGGACGTAGGCGGCGACCTCGACGGGGGAGGCGGACGTCGCCGCTCCGGGGACGAGCGTGCGGAACCGGCGCAGCCGCCGGCGCGAGAAGGAGCCGATCAGGACCCGGTCGGTCAGACGGTGCTCGGTGACGTACGCCGCCAGTGGGGCGACAGCACCCGCCGCCTTGAGGTCGATGTTGAACCGGGCGTCCGGGAACGCGTCCACCAGACCGGGCAGGGTCGGCACCGGCTCGCGGCCCGCGATCCGGACCGAGGCCAGGTCGGACCAGGCGAGGTCCTCGATCCGGCCCTCCCCGTCGGTGACCCGTTCCAGGACGGTGTCGTGGAAGGCGACCAGCACGCCGTCCGCGGTGAGGTGGACGTCGGTCTCGAGGTAGCGGTAGCCGAGCGACACGGCATGGGCGAACGCCGCCGTGGTGTTCTCCAGGCCGGTCAGGTCAGGGTGGCGTGCTCCGCCTCGGTGCGCGAAGGCGAGCACCGGCCCCTCGGGGTCGAGGAACGCGTAGCCGGTCCGGTGCATGGCGAGGAGTATGCCGACCGGTGGGGTCGCTCGGCGTCACCGACCTCAGAGGTCGCGGAAGGTCTCGATCTGGGCGCCGAGGAGGTTGAGCCGCTCGGCGAGGTCCTCGTAGCCGCGATGGATGACGTAGGTCGACCGGAGCACCGAGGTGCCCTTGGAGGCGAGCATCGCCAGCAGGACGACCACCGCCGGCCGCAGGGCGGGCGGGCACACGATCTCGGTGCCGGTCCAGCGGGTGGGGCCCTCGACCATCACCCGGTGGGGGTCGAGCAGCTTCACCTGTGCCCCGAGCTTGTTGAGCTCGACGAGGTAGATCGCGCGGTTCTCGTAGACCCAGTCGTGGATCAGGGTCTGGCCCTCGGCGACCGCCGCGATCAGCGCGAAGAACGGCAGGTTGTCGATGTTGAGGCCCGGGAACGGCATCGGGTGGATCTTGTCGAGCGGGGCCTGGAGGGTCGACGGGTGGGTGGTCAGGTCGACCAGGCGGGTGCGGCCGTTGTCGGCGACGTACTCCTCGGAGCGGTCGTACTTGAAGCCCATGTCCTCGAGCACCGCCAGCTCGATCTCGAGGAACTCGATCGGCACCCGACGGATGGTGATCGACGACTCGGTGACGATCGCGGCGGCCAGCAGCGACATCGCCTCGATCGGGTCCTCGGCGGGCGCGTAGTCGACGTCGACGTCGATGTCGGTGGAGCCGGTGACGGTCAGCGTGGTGGTGCCGACGCCCTCGACCACGACGCCGAGCTTCTGCAAGAAGAAGCAGAGGTCCTGCACCATGTAGTTGGACGACGCGTTGCGGATGATCGTGGTGCCGGGGTGCAGGGCGGCCGCCATCAGGGCGTTCTCGGTCACCGTGTCGCCGCGCTCGGTGAGCACGATCGGCCGGGTCGGCACCGTCACCCGGTTGACGGCGGCGTGGTAGTAGCCCTCGGTCGCCTTGACCTCGAGACCGAACGGCCGGAGCGCCGCCATGTGCGGCTCGATGGTGCGGGTGCCGAGGTTGCAGCCCCCGGCGTAGGGGAGCTCGAAGGTGTCGGCCCGGTGGAGCAGCGGGCCGAAGAACATCAGGACCGAGCGGGTACGACGCGCGGCGGCCTCGTCGATCGCGCTGAGGTCGAGCTCCTTGGGCGGGATGATCTCGAGGTCGCCCTCGTCGCCGATCCATCGGGTCGTCACGCCCAGGCTGCCGAGCACCTCGAGCAGCCGGTTGACCTCTTCGATCCGGGCGACCTTGCGCAGCGTGGTCCGCCCGCGGTTGAGCAGGGAGGCGCACAGGAGCGCGACGCCGGCGTTCTTGGAGGTCTTGACGGTGATCTCGCCCGAGAGGCTGGTCGGGCCGGTGATCCGCAGGTGGGTGGGGCCGGCGCCGAGGGCCACGATCTCGGAGTCGAGGGCCGAGCCGATGCGGGCGACCATCTCGAGCGAGAGGTTCTGGTGGCCCTTCTCGATCCGGTTGACCGCGCTCTGGCTGGTGTTGAGGCGCTCGGCCAGCTGCTGCTGGGTGAGCCCGCGGTGGGTCCGCGCGTCCCGGATCAGGTTCCCGATGCGTCCCTTGAAGTCCTCGGTCATGGGTACACCGTATCTCATGTGTGAGATATTGCCACGCTCCCTAGGTCGGGTGTCTGGCCGGGCCAGAAAGTCCGGGCAGACGTTACCCAACCGGGCCAGGGGTCGGTCCAGTCGGCGGAGGGGGCGGGCGCGCGCCGGTACGACGTGGGCGCCGTCGGAGTCTGTTGGCCGGGGGGAGGTCTACAGGCCGACGGCCGCGCGCACGTCGCTGCCGGGCATCACGCACGGGGCGCAGTCACAGCGGTCGTCGCAGACCAGGAAGGTGTGCAACGCGTGACCGCAGCGCGGGCAGGGCAGGTCGTGGGAGAGGTGCTGGTCGCTGTCGACCACGGTGTCCCACATGGCTGCCTCCTGTCCCGGTGCGTTGATCCACTGCACCTCATGCTGCGACGTCCACGGCGACGACACGACCGGTTCAGGTGGAAATGGCCCCTTCGGACCAGCAGAAGGAGACGAACGTCCCAGCGGATGGCTCAGAAGTCCCGGTCGAGGATCCCGAGCTCGCTGACCGGGGTGGCCGAGCAGGCGGTGCCCGACGGCGTCTTCGCTGGGTCGACGGGGTCCAGACCACGGTCCCGGTGCCCGTGGCGGTTGGGAGTCCGGCGAGTTGTGGGTCTGCGTGGTGAACGTCGCGCCCGAGCCGACGGCGACGGCTGTCGCGGCGGCGAGAGTGGCGAGCGGGACGAGAGTCCTGCGCGAGTGGTCAGCGGACCCTCAGCCGATGTTCAAGGCCGGCTCGAGCCGCGCCGCCCGCGCGTGGCGCCGGTCACACCGGCTCTTGGTAGGCCTCCACCCCGGCTCAGCAGACGAGGGAGCGGAGCGTGCGCCGGGTCGCGAACCACCAGCAGAGCGCCGACATCGTGAGCCCGCAGACCAGGGTGGCGGCGAGCACGGAGGTGTGCGCCGCCAGCAGCCCGAAGGCCGGCACCGACAGAGGGGTCAGGACCAGGTCGCCGAGACCGGTGACCGAGGAGACCCGGCCGAGGTGGGCGGCGTCGACGACCCGGAGGAAGGCGGCGCTGAGCCAGACCGATGCGGCCCCGGCCGTGAAGCCGAGCAGGGCCATCGTGGCCACCAGAGTGAGACGCCAGCCGATGCCGACGGCGGCGATGGCCAGGCCCTGGACGACGAGCATCCGGAACGCTGCGGAGGCGCCGTACGTCGGGCGGCGGCGGATCGCGACCACGCTGCCGGCGATGGCTCCCGCGGCCAGCGCTCCGTCGGCGACGCCGACCCAGCCGGCACCCCAGCCGGAGCCGCTGACCCGCAAAGCCACGCCCAGTCCGGTCACCGGCGTCACGAAGACGTTGAGGCAGGTCAGGCCGACCACGAAGAGGCGGGCCACTTCGTCACGACGCAGGTAGGAGATGCCCTCGGTGAGCGAGTCACGCCACCGACCGTGAGTGGCGCGGGGGATCCGGAAGCGCGGCCGGACGACGGCCGCGAGCACGCCGGCGACGACGAGGAACGAGACGGCATCCAGCACCATCACGGGCACGGGCCCGCCCCAGGCGACCAGGACGCCGCCCACCGGGGCACCGAGGAGCCGCATCAGGCGGCTGGAGATCTGGTTCCAGCCCTGGACGGTACCGAGGTCGTCGCCGGCCACCACCTCGCGGACCAGGATGGCGCCGGCCGGCAGGGTCAGCCCGGCGGCGGCGCCGAAGCACACGGCGACCGCGAGCAGCAGGGGTGCTCCGTGCAGCCCGGAGGCCCAACCGGCGGCGCCGAGCGCCAGGACCAGCGCCTGGGCGACCTGGCCGGAGACCAGCAGCACGCGAGGGTCGTGCCGGTCGGCGAGCACGCCACCGAGCAGCACGAGCAGAGCCTGGGGCACCATCTGCGCGCCGAGCACGAGGCCGGCGACGCCGGGGGAGAAGGTGTGCACCGCCGTCCAGGCCAGGGCCACGCTCCACGCGTAGTCGCCGAACCACGAGATGCCGACAGCCGCCAGCCAGGTGAGCACCATAGGGTCGCGGCGCACCGGTGGTGGCGGCGGCCCGATCAGCTCAGGGGCCGTGGGTGCGGTGGTCACGGGCGCACGGGCTCGCTGGGGAAGGCGCGGGCGACGGCCCGCACCGGACGTCGTA
>JAHEXO010000037.1 GCA_023252065.1 Nocardioides sp.
CGCCAGGGCGTTCGAGCCGTTCTTCACCACCAAGGACGTCGGCAAGGGCACGGGGATCGGCCTCGACATCGCCCGCCGCATCGTCGTCGAGCGGCACGGCGGCACGATCGCCGTCGAGTCGGGCCCCGACCGGCCCGGTACGACGATCGTCGTCACCCTGCCGGTGCGGTCAGCCGACTGACCGGCTAGCGCAGCGCGCCGTAGGCCCGGGTCGGGGACAGCCGCACCACGACGCGGCGGTCGGCGACCATCGCGCGGCGGTAGTCGTCCCAGTCGGAGTGCTCGCCGCTGAGGGAGCGGTAGAGCTCCACCAGCTCCTCGACCGCCGCGTCGTCGGGCGCCGCCGCGACCTCGCTCGTGGTCGCCTCTGCCTCGATGACGGCGTAGGACCAGAAGCTCTCGCCGTCCACCTTGAGCGCCGCCCACGGGTTGCGCACGAGGTTGGCGTACTTGGCCCGGTCGGCGGTCGTCGAGACCCGGATGAGCCCGTCGTCGCCGACGGCGTGCAGGACGTTGGACAGCTGGGGCAAGCCGTCGCGCCGCAAGGTCGTCAGGACCGACTGGTGGTTGGCGCGGGCCGCGGCCAGCGCCTGCCCGAGGTCCACCTCAGCGCTCCTGCTCCCGCTCGCCCTGGGCGATGAGGGCGACCGGCTGCCACTCGTTCCAGGTGCGGAGCCGCTGCTCGTAGTCGGCGGTGGCGATGGCCAGGGGCGCCTCGCCGAAGAAGACCCGCAGCGGCGGCTCCTCGGCGTCGACGACCCTCAGGATCGCCTCGCGGGTGGCCTCGGGGTCACCCGGGTTGCCGGCCCGCTTGGCGCGCGCCTCCTGCGTGGCGCGGTGCGTCTCGGCGTACGCCGGGCGCTCGGCCGACAGCTTCGAGGACGAGCCGGCCCAGTCGGTGGAGAACGCCCCCGGCTCGACCAGCGTTACGTGGATGCCGAAGCCGGCGACCTCCTGGGCCAGCGCCTGGCTGAACCCCTCGAGCCCCCACTTGGAGGCGTGGTAGATCCCGACGAGCGGGAACGCCGAGATGCCGCCGATCGACGAGACCTGGATGATGTGCCCGCTCCCCTGCTCGCGCAGGTAGGGCAGCGCGGCCTGGGTCACCCAGAGCGCACCGAAGAGGTTGGTCTCGATCTGGGCTCGCGCCTCGTCCTCGGTGATCTCCTCGACCATCCCGAAGTGGCCGTAGCCGGCGTTGTTCACGACGATGTCGAGGCCGCCGAAGTGGTCGTGCGCCTGCCCAACCGCGGCTAAGTCGGCCTCGCGGTCGGTGACGTCGAGGGTGATCGGCAGCAAGGCGTCGCCGTACTTCTGGGCGAGGTCGTCGAGACTCTCCGCGTTGCGGGCGGTCGCGGCGACGCGGTCGCCCCGCTCGAGCGCGGCGATCGCCCACTCCCGACCGAAACCACGCGACGTACCGGTGATGAACCAGGTTTTGCTCATACAGAGGTCAAGACGACCTCGGCCGCGGGTATTCCGGTGCCGCCCTGCTCCAGCAGGCGACGCCAGCGTGCGCGCGAGTACGTCGTCGGCCGGGTGGTGCGGATGAAGTCGTGCAGGATCTTCACGAACCGCTCGGGATGGTCCTTGTGGGGGAAGTGCCCGGCGTTGGGCAGGATCTCGATCCGGGCGTTGGGCGCCAGGTCGCCCGCCCGCTCGGCGTGGCTGACCGGGATCACCCGGTCGTGGTCGCCCCAGATCACGCACATCGGCATCGCGTCGGTGAGGTAGGCGCGGTCGGCCATGGTGACGATCTGGCCCTGCCAGTCGACGACCGCGCGTACGACGTGGCGCACCGCCGCGCGGGCGGCGGGGTCGCGGAACGAGTCGTAGATCGAGGCGACCTCGTCGAAGTCCCGGAATCCCTTGACCCCCGTGCGCGACAGCGTCCGGAGTCCACCGGTGCCGAGGTGCCGGATCCCGGGCAGGGTGAGCAGGCCCATGACCTGGTGGAAGCCGGTGGTGGTGATGGCCCGGATGGCCGGTGAGACCTCGGGGCCGAGGCCGCCGGAGCCGACCAGGACCAGCCGCTCGGTGCGCTCGGGGAACTGGTAGGCGAACTGCATCGCCACCCCACCGCCGAAGCTGTGGCCGACCACGGTCGCCTTGTCGACGCCGAGCACCGTGAGCAGGTCGCGCATGCCGTTGGCGAACCCACCGACGCTGTAGTCGGCCCGCGGCTTGTCAGAGGCCCCGTGACCGAGCAGGTCGGGGGCGATCACCGTGTAGCGCCGGGCCAGGCCGTCGATCACCGGCAGCCAGGTGGTGTGGTCGCAGCCGAGCCCGTGCAGAAGGAGGAGCGCCGGACCGGAGCCCGTCTTGACGTAGGCACGCCGATGGCCGTGGACAGTCACGTGCTGCACGGGGTGCTGTGGCAACGGTCGGTCTCCTGTCGAGGTTGTGCGGGATTCAACCAGACGTGCCGCGCGTATGTAAGACGCAAACCCTGTGTTTCCGCAGGGATTCCTCGGGACCTTGGTCCCTACCGTGACACGCAGAACCCCCCTCACTAGGGTCGAGTTGTGAGCCTGCGCGCCGTACCCCCGCCGCCCGGAGGGTCGCGCGAGCGTGCCGCCGAGGCGCTCCGGCGCTCGACCGGCGCCCTGAGCAGTGCCGCGATGTCACGGATGCTCACCGACATGCCGTGGTTCGGCGAGCTGACCGCCGAGAGCAGGTCGTGGGTGGGGCAGATCCTCCAGGCGGGCATCCAGGGCTTCGTCGACTGGTATCGCCTCGACGACGACGACGCCTCCCCCGGCGACACCGCGGCCGCCGTCTTCGGCGCCGCGCCCCGGACCCTGACCGGCGTGATCACCCTGGGCCAGACCGTCGACCTGGTGCGGCTCGGGATCGAGGTGGTCGAGTCGCACGTCGACGAGATCGTCGACCCGCAGGACGCCCCGGCCGTGCACGCTGCGGTGCTCCGTTACGCCCGCGAGGTCGCGTTCGCCACTGCTGAGGTCTACGCCCGGGCCGCCGAGGCCCGCGGCGCCTGGGACGCCCGCCTCGAGGCGCTCGTCGTCGACTCCGTGCTGCGCGCCGAGGCCGACGAGGCGGTCGCCTCGCGGGCCAGCGCCCTCGGCTGGGCCCACCGCGAGGGGGTCGTCGTGGTGCTCGGAGAGGTGCCGTCGCCCCGGATCGAGGACCTCTTCGACCAGGTACGCCGCGCAGCCCGGGCCGGCGGCATGGACGCGCTCTGCGCCACCCAGGGTGAGCGGCTCGTGGTGATCCTGGGCGGGGTGGCCGACGTCGACAAGGCGGGCCACGCGGTGGTGCGGTTCTTCGGGCCGGGTCCGGTGGTGGTCGGCCTGCGTTCCGACGACCTCGCCAACGCCCACGTGTCGGCCCGCTCGGCGCTGTCGGGGCTGCGCGCCGCCGTGGGCTGGCCTGACGCGCCACGCCCGGTCGGCAGCGACGACCTGCTCCCTGAGCGGGTGCTGGCCGGCGACGGTCACGCCCGTCGCCACCTGGTGGAAGAGGTGTTCGTCCCGCTCCGAGGCGCCGCCTCGGCCAAGGGGAACACGCTCATCGACACGCTCACGGCGTACTTCCAGCACGGACAGTCGCTCGAGGCCGCCGCGCGGGCCCTGTTCGTGCACCCGAACACCGTGCGCTACCGCCTTCGGCAGGCCGCCGACATCACCGGGCTCTCGGCGACCGACCCACGAGAAGCGCTGACGCTCCAGCTCGCCCTCGTGCTGGGCCGCCAGGCCCGGCTCCCCGTCGACGAGAATTTGTAGGAACCCTACAAAGTTCAGCGGGCGAGTTTCGTGTGCGCCGCACGGGCACGAAGCCCCTCGGGTTCGGAAGGGTGGTCCTCGTGCTCGTCATCGTCGCTCCCGGTCAGGGAGCCCAGACTCCCGGCTTCCTCACGCCCTGGCTCGAGGACCCCACGTTCGCGTCGCGCTTCTCCTGGCTCTCGACCGTGGCCGGCCTCGACCTGGCCCACTACGGCACCGAGGCCGACGCCGAGACGATCCGCGACACCCAGATCGCGCAGCCGCTGCTGGTCGCGACGGGCCTGATCGCCGCTCTCGAGCTCTTCCCTCACCCGGCCGACGCCTTCAGCCACATAGGCGCCGTGGCCGGCCACAGCGTGGGTGAGATCGCCGCCGCCGCGGGCGCCCGGGCGATCACCGCCGAGCAGGCGATGGTGCTCGTGCGCGAGCGCGGCAAGGCGATGGCCCAGGCCTCCGCCGTGACCCCCACCGGCATGACCGCCGTGCTCGGCGGCGATCGCGACGAGGTGCTGGCCGCGCTCGACAAGCACGGCCTGACGCCCGCCAACGACAACGGTCCCGGGCAGATCGTGGCCGCGGGCACCCTCGAGCAGCTCCAGGCGTTCGCCGACGAGCCGCCCGCCAAGGCGCGCCTGATCCCGCTCAGCGTCGCGGGCGCGTTCCACACCCAGCACATGGAGCCGGCCGTCGGCCACCTGGCTGCGCTCGCCCGCTCGGTGTCGACCCACGACCCGCGCACGCCGGTGATCTCCAACCGCGACGGCCAGATCGTCCAGGACGGCCGTGAGGTCGTCGCCCGCATCGTCGGCCAGATCGCCCGCCCGGTGCGCTGGGACCTGTGCCTGGAGACGATGTCCGACCTCGGAGTCACCGGCATCCTGGAGATGCCCCCGGCCGGCACCCTGACCGGCATCGCCAAGCGCGCCCTGCCGGGTGTCGACACGTTCGCCCTCAAGACCCCTGACCAGCTGGACGACGCCCGGGCGTTCTGCTCCAAGCACGGCGAGGCCTCGGTCATCGACACCACGCCCACCTGGATGATGGTCGTCTCGCCCACCAAGGGCACCTTCCACCGCGCGGAGCAGGCCGGGGACGCCCTCGTCCTCGAGTCGGGCGCCACCCTGGGTGACGTCGCCAGCTCCCGCGACAGCGTCGAGGTGCTGGCGCCCCACGGCGGCCAGGTCGTCGAGTGGCTCGTCGAGGACGGCGACCTGGTCTCACCCGGCCAGCCGCTGGTGCGCCTGCACCCGGAGGGGACCGCCTGATGGCGACGATCGCCACCGACCGCGGCACGCCGTACTCCGCGGTGCTCGGGATCGGCAGCTACCGCCCGTCGCTGGTCGTGCCCAACTCCGAGATCGTCGACCAGATCGACTCCAGCGACGAGTGGATCCAGCAGCGCTCGGGCATCAAGCAACGCCGCTTCGCGACGCCCGAGGAGACCGTGCAGGTGATGTCGGTCGCCGCGGCCCGCACCGCCATCGAGCGCGCGGGCATCTCGGCGGCCCAGATCGACTGCGTGATCGTCGCGACCGTCACCCACCTGCTGCAGACACCGGCCATCGCCACCGCGATCGCCTATGAGCTCGGCACCGACCAGGCCGCGGCGTTCGACATCTCGGCCGCCTGCGCCGGCTTCTGCCACTGGCTGGCCCTGGCCGACCAGATGGTGCGGGCCGGCGGCGCCGGCCACGTGCTGGTGATCGGCGTCGAGCGGCTCTCCGACATCACCGACGGCCGCGACCGCGGTACGGCGTTCATCTTCGCCGACGGCGCGGGTGCGGCCATCGTCGGTCCGAGCGACACCCCCGGCATCGGCCCGGTGGTCTGGGGCTCCGACGGCGAGCAGTTCGACCTGATCCGGCAGAAGGAGGACTGGCGCGACGCGATCGCGGCCGACCGGCCCGTGATCCCCCACCTGACCATGCAGGGCAACCCGGTCTTCCGCTGGGCGTCGTTCACGATGGCCAAGGTCGCCCTCCAGGCCCTCGACCGGGCCGGGATCTCGACCGACGAGCTCGACGTCTTCGTGCCCCACCAGGCCAACATGCGGATCATCGACGCGATGGCTCGCGCCATGAAGCTTCCCGAGCGGGTGCAGATCGCCCGCGACATCGCCGAGCAGGGCAACACCTCGGCGGCCTCGATTCCCCTGGCTCTCGATCGGATGATCGACGAGGGCCAGGCCAAGAGCGGCGACACAGCGCTGCTGATCGCGTTCGGTGCCGGCCTGGCTTATGCAGCCCAGGTCATCACTGTTCCGTGATCCATCACCCAACCGAAAGGAACCACCCGGCAATGGCCACCACCGAAGAGATCCGCGCCGATCTCGCCGAGATCGTCAACGAGGTCGCGGGTATCCCCGTCGAGGACGTCCAGCTCGACAAGTCCTTCGTCGACGACCTCGACGTCGACTCGCTGTCCATGGTCGAGGTCGTCGTGGCCGCCGAGGAGAAGTTCGGCGTGTCCATCCCCGACGACGAGGTGAAGAACCTCAAGACCGTCGGCGACGCCGTCTCCTTCATCGAGAACGCCCAGGGCTGACCGCGGTCGGCCCCCGGGTCACCCTCCGGGGGCCGCCCCCCACCCGTCCACCTCCACGAGGAGCACCATGTCTGTCAAGCGCGTCGTCGTCACCGGTCTCGGGACCACCAACCCGGTCGGTGGGGATGTCTCGTCCACCTGGGAGGCCCTGGTCAAGGGCCAGTCCGGGGTCCGTCACCTCGACGACCCCTGGGCCGAGGACCTGCCGGTCAAGATCGCCGGCCGGATAGCGGTCGAGCCGACCGAGGTGCTCGAGCGGGTCAAGGCACGCCGGATCGACCGGAGCTCGCAGTTCGCGATGGTCGCGGCCATGGAGGCCTGGCGCGACTCCGGCCTCGAGGACGAAGAGGTGGACCCGGAGCGGATCGGGGTCGCGATGGCCTCCGGCATCGGCGGGGTGACCACGCTGCTGAGCAACTACGACATCCTGCTCGAGAAGGGCCCGCGGCGCGTCTCGCCGCTCGCCGTACCGATGCTGATGCCCAACGCCCCGGCGGCCAACATCAGCCTCTACGTCGGCGCCCGGGCCGCGGTGAACACGCCGGTCTCGGCGTGTGCGTCCGGCAACGAGGGCATCGCCCTGGCACTCGACCAGATCCGCCTCGGGCGGGCCGACATCGTGCTCGCCGGCGGCACCGAGGCGGCGATCCACCCGCTGCCGATGGCGGCGTTCGCCAACATGATGGCGCTGTCGAAGAACACAGGCGACCCGACCACGGTCTCCCGGCCGTGGGACACCGCCCGCGACGGCTTCGTGCTCGGCGAGGGCGCCGGAGTGCTGGTGCTCGAGTCGGAGGAGCACGCGCGGGCCCGGGGCGCGACGATCTATGCCGAGGTGCTCGGCGCCGGGATCACCGCCGACTCCCACGACATCGCCCAGCCCGACCCGGCCGGCCGAGGTGGCGCGCGAGCGATCGTGCGTGCGATCCAGGAGTCGTCGATCGAGCCGCAGGACATCGTCCACATCAACGCCCACGCGACGTCGACGCCGCAGGGCGACATCGCCGAGGGCCTGATGATCCACGCCACGCTCGGCTCCCACGCCGACTCGGTGGTGGTGACCAGCACCAAGTCGATGACCGGCCACCTGCTCGGCGGGGCCGGCGCCCTCGAGGCGATCGCGACGATCCTGGCGCTCAAGCACCGGGTCAGTCCGCCGACGATCAACCTGGACAACAAGGACCCGCAGGTCGAGCTAGACATCCCGACCTCGGCCCGCGACCTGCCCTCGGGCGACATCGCCGCCCTGAACAACTCCTTCGGCTTCGGCGGGGCCAACGTGGCCGTCGCCTTCGGGAGCGTGTAGAGCCATGACCGCCACCGTCACCAAGCCGCCTCGCACCGAGGACCCTCGTTACCCGCTGCACCGGCTCAACGCCCTCTTCGACGAGGGCACGACCGAGCTGGTCACCCCCGAGAACGACTCGGGGATGCTGGCCGCGGTCGGCCGGATCCGTGGTCGACGGGTCGTCGCCTTCTGCTCCGACGCCACCGTCATGGGTGGGGCGATGGGCGACGTCGGGTGCCGGATCGTGGTCGACGCCTACCACCGGGCGATGATCGACGGCGTACCGATCGTCGGCCTCTGGCACTCCGGCGGAGCGCGGCTGGCCGAGGGCGTGCTCTCGCTGCACGCGGTCGGCCGGATCTTCCAGGTGATGACCCAGGCCTCCGGCAAGATCCCCCAGGTCTCGGTCGTGCTCGGTCCCGCGGCGGGCGGCGCGGCCTACGGGCCGGCCCTGACCGACGTGGTCATCCTCGGCCCCGAGGGCCGGATCTTCGTCACCGGCCCCGACGTGGTGCGCTCGGTGACCGGGGAGGACGTCGACATGCTCCGGCTCGGCGGACCTGAGCCTCACGGCCGTCGATCGGGCGTCGTGCACATCCTCACCCAGTCCGAGCAGGAGGCGCTCGAGCGTGCCCGCGTGGTGACCGACCTGCTCGGCAACCAGGACGACCTCGACGTCAGTGCGGTCGAGGACCGCGACCTCTCCCAGCTCCTGCCGGAGTCGAAGAAGCGCGCCTACGACGTGCACCCCCTGGTCGAGGGCGTGCTCGACGACGGCTCGATGCAGGAGCTCCACGAGCGCTGGGCCCCTAACATCGTCACCGCCCTCGGCCGCCTCGGCGGCCGCAGCGTCGGGGTCGTGGCCAACAACCCCCTGCGTCTCGGTGGCTGCCTCGACTCCCTGTCGGCCGAGAAGGCCTCGCGCTTCGTGCGTTTGTGCGACGCGCTCGGCATCCCGCTGGTCGTGCTGGTCGACGTCCCCGGCTACCTCCCGGGCGTCGGCCAGGAGTGGGACGGCGTCGTACGCCGCGGAGCCAAGCTGCTGCACGCCTTCGGGGAGTGCGTGGTCCCCCGGGTCACGCTGGTCACCCGCAAGACCTACGGCGGCGCCTACATCGCGATGAACTCACGCGCCCTCGGCGCGACCCGGGTCTTCGCCTGGGAGGGCGCCGAGGTGGCCGTGATGGGCCCGGTGGCCGCGATCCGCATCCTGCACCGGCGCAAGCTGGCCGAGGTGTCGCCCGACATCCGGCCGCAGGTCGAGGCCGAGCTCGCCGCGGAGCACGAGCGGCAGGCCGGTGGCGTCGAGAAGGCGCGCGAGATCGGGGTGGTCGACGAGGTCGTCGAGCCCAGCCGGACCCGCTCGGCCCTCGCGAGGGCGATCGACGACGCGGTGCAGCGCGACGGCGTACGCCGCGGGCAGCACGGGAACATCCCGCTCTAGGAGCCCCCGAGCGTCAGACGGGCGTCAGACGAGCGTCAGACGACGTGGTGGAGCCAGCGCACCGGTGCGCCCTCGCCGGCATGCCGGAAGGTCTCCAGCTCGTCGTCCCAGGGCTTGCCGAGGAGCTTGTCGATCTCGAGCAGCAGCGTGGTGTCGCCGAGGGCCGCCTTCACCACGGCGGCCTTGAGCCGGTCCTCGGGGATCAGGATGTCGCCGTGCAGGCCGGTGACGGCGTGGAAGACCCCGAGGTCGGGGGTGTAGGAGAAGCGCGCGCCCTCGGACTGCGACGTCGGCTCCTCGGTCACCTCGAAGCGCAGGTGGTTCCACCCGCGCAGCGCCGAGGCGATGGCAGCGGCGGTGCCGGGCTCACCGGTGTAGGAGAGCTCGGCCCGGTAGGTGCCGGCCTGGGCCGGCTGCGGAGACCACTCCAGGCTCACGGCAGCACCCAGCACACCCCCGACAGCCCACTCCAGGTGCGGGCACAGCGCCGAGGGCGCGGAATGCACGAACAGGACGCCCCGCGTGGTGGGTGCGGGACGGCCGGCGATGTGTGCGGTCACCGTGGTTCTCCTTCATCAGCGGCATCGGAGCGACGCCTTCCCCAGCGGGCTCGCCCGCTGATGAGGGGTGACACGTGTGACAGGTGTGCAGTTGTGCCGCCATTGTGACCGATGAGACGGCGGAATTCCAGTCAGCCGAGCCGCTTCTCGAGCGTCTCGGCCCGGTCGGCGGCGTCGGTGAGCTCGTGGGCGTCGACGGCGTGGGTGCGGTGGAACCACGCCAGCGCCTCGTTCTCGCGGCCCGCGGCCTCGAGGGTGTCGGCGTAGGCGTAGCGGAGCCGGACCACCCAGGGCTCGCGGCTGTTGGACTGGAGCGGGGCGAGCTCGAGGGTCCGCAGAGCAGCATCGAGCTGGCCCAGGTCGCGACGGGCGCCCGCCTCGACGAGCGTCATCTCGGCCTTGGCCGAGGAGCTGAAGTGGGCGACCGAAGGGCTCTTGGCCAGCTTGAGGGCCTGCTCCGGCTGGCCGAGCGCACGGTGGCAGTCGGCCATGATCGGCAGGTAGTCGGTGGCGCCGTTCATCCGCTTCGCCGCGCGCAGCTCCGCGAGCGCCTCGG
>JAHEXO010000450.1 GCA_023252065.1 Nocardioides sp.
CTGCTCAGCCCCGCAGCCTCCTTCGTCAGCGGCGCCATGCTGCCCGTCGACGGCGGGATGACCCGCGCCCTCTGAGCGGGTCGCTCCGGCAGGGGCCGGCTGTCGCGGCTGCGCGGTCTTCTTGGCCGGCTGCTGCGCGCGCCGCAGGTCGGCGCGCCCGGTCGCCTCCTCCCACGCCAGGTAGCCGAACCCGAACAGGGCGAGGATCCCGAAGAACCACCACTGCAACGCGTAGAAGAAGTGCGGGCCGTTGCTCAGGTCGGGCAGTCCCGCGGGCTCGAGCGGCACCGAGGCTGCCGGCGACTCGGACTTGAGGTCGACCCACCCGCTGTAGACCGGGATGCCGACCGCAGGCCCGATCGCGGCGCTCGAGATCGAGCGGGTCGAGGCGTCGACCACCTGTGTCGACCCACCGCCGGCGTCCTGGCGGACGTAGCCGGTGACGGTCACGGTGCCGGACGGGGGAGCAGGCACCTCGGCCGCGTCGATCGACCCCTGGTTGGAGGTCGAGAACCAGCCGCGGTCGACCAGGAGCGCCGTACCGGACGACGTAACCAGCGGGACGACAGCGTCGGCGCCGGGCTGTCCCTCGTTGTTGGTCTGGTAGCGCACGATCACGGTCTTGGCGGGGTCGTAGGTGCCGGTCGCGGAGACGACCTTGTAGGAGTCGGTGTCGGGAGGGCCCGACCCGCGCTGGAGCACCTGGTCGACCGGGGTGGGGGCAGCAGCCTCGTTGGTGCGGATGATCGCGTTGCTGGCCTTCCGGGCGGTCAGGCGGTGCCACTGCCACTGGCCGAGGATCAGGCAGAGGTAGGCCAGCAGCAGCACCACGAGCAGGAACAGGAGCCAGCGACGACTGACCAGGAACCGCAGACTCCGCACCGCACGAGGCTACCCGCCGCCAGTAGACTCGGGCGGGTGGACTCCCAGCGACCGCTGGCCGACGCGTACGGCCGTGTGGCGACCGACCTCCGGGTCTCGCTCACCGACCGATGCAACCTGCGGTGTTCCTACTGCATGCCGGCCGAAGGACTCGACTGGCTGCCCCATCCCGAGGTGCTCTCCGACGACGAGGTCGTCCGGCTGGTGGCCATCGGCGTACGACGTCTCGGCATCCGTGAGGTCCGGTTCACCGGCGGTGAGCCGCTGATCCGTCGCGGGCTGGTCGACATCGTCCGGCGTACCCGCGAGCTCGGCGACGACCTCGAGCTGTCGATCACCACCAACGGGCTCGGGCTCGAACGCACCGCGCAGACGCTCGCCGACGCGGGCCTCGACCGGGTCAACATCAGCCTCGACACTCTCGACCCCGCCCGCTTCCACACCATCACCCGACGCGACCGGCTCGACGACGTCCTGCGCGGTGCCAAGGCCGCCCATCAGGCGGGGCTCGCGCCGGTCAAGATCAACGCCGTGCTCCTGCGCGGGGTCAACGACGACGAGGCCCCCGACCTGCTCGCCTGGGCGGTCGCCCACGAGTACGAGCTGCGTTTCATCGAGCAGATGCCTCTCGACGCCCAGCACGACTGGCACCGCGAGCAGATGGTCACCGCCGAGGAGATCTTCGAGCGCCTCCGCCACGACTTCACCCTGACTCCGGCCCGCGAACCGCGGGGGAGTGCTCCGGCCGAGCTGTTCACCGTCGATGGCGGTCCGGCCACGGTCGGCGTGATCGCCTCGGTGACCCGGCCGTTCTGCGGCGACTGCGACCGGGTCCGGCTCACCGCCGACGGCCAGGTCCGCAACTGCCTGTTCGCCCGCGAGGAGTCCGACCTGCGCTCCTCCCTCCGGGGCGGCGCCTCGGACGAGGAGATCGCCGACCGCTGGATCGCCGCGATGGCTGCCAAGCTCCCGGGTCACGGCATCAACGACCCGACGTTCCTCCAGCCCGACCGCCCCATGTCGGCCATCGGCGGCTGACACCGCGCCGCCGCCGTTGGTTGAGGAGGGCGTTCTACGCCCGTCTCGAAACCACACGGCCTCGTGATCTGGCGATGATGATCTGCGGACGCGCCCGGGTTTCGAGACGCGCCGCTCAGTCCCTCGCTGCGCTCGGGTCTGAGCAGGCGCTCCTCAACCTGTCGCCCTGATCGCCCGCTTCGCGAGCTCAGCGGTCGGGGCTCCAAATGACGACGAGTGCCAGACAGCCACGGGGGAAGCTTTCCGGCACTCGTCGGTGCTGCCGGCTCGGGGAACCCAACAGCACGCACGGATTGTTACACGGCTCAGGAACGGGATCCAACCCCGCAACCCGGAATTTATTCGGATTTCGTTCCGGGAGGCAGCTGTCGTTCCTGCGATGGGCCGTCCACCAGCTCGAATGCGTCTGATTTCGTACTGCCGGCGTTGGCCATCACCACCGCGACGTAGGGCAGGAAGACCGCGCCCACCACGAAGATCCACGGCAGCCAGCCCGGACCGAGGTGGGTGACCGCCAAGAATGCGACCATCAAGAAGCACGCCGTCCGGATGCCCATGGCGATCAGGTACCGCTTCTGGCGGGCCGCGATGTCCACATCCGGGCCCGTCCGGGCCGTGGTGATGCGGATCGGGTCGCCCGTACCGCGCTTGGTGCGCGTCATCCCACCATCCTAGGTCGCTCGCTGCGCGTCGGTGGTTCGGAGCCGAGCCCGTTCCGGATGGGTTCGCCCCGACCGGCCTAGCATCAGGCCACCACCCACCCACCACGCAGTACCCGGAGGCCCCCATGTCCAACCGCACCTACCGCGTCACGGAGATCGTCGGCACCTCGCCGGACGGCATCGAGGAGGCCATCCACAACGCCGTACGGCGGGCCAGCACGACGCTGCGGCACATCGACTGGTTCGAGATGACTCAGGTCCGGGGGCAGATCAAGGACGGTGCGGTCGAGCACTTCCAGGTCGGCCTCAAGATCGGCTTCCGGCTCGAGGACGAGTGATCCCGGATGCCCCCGTGTTTGTGACTACCCACCGGTAGTCACTAGCGTCGGCGACGTGAGCGACACCCCCTCCGCCGACTCCGCGTCCGCCCCCGCGACCGAGCCCCGCTCGGTGCTCGTCACCGGCGGCAACCGCGGGATCGGCCTCGCGATCGCGGAGGCGTTCCTCGCCCAGGGCGACCGGGTCGCGGTCACCTCACGGTCCGGCGGCGGCCCCGACGGGGCGCTCCAGCTGATCTGCGACGTGACCGACGCCGCCGCGGTCGACCAGGCGTTCCTGGCCGTCGAGGACGCCCACGGGCCGGTCGAG
>JAHEXO010000451.1 GCA_023252065.1 Nocardioides sp.
GGCGAACGCGGCCGTGCCGAGCAGGATCGCGAGCAGGGCCGCGGGTGCCCCGGCGGCGGGGTCCCAGCCGAGCATCAGCGCGATCACCGAGATGACGGCGATCTGGAGCACCTCGACCACCAGGAGCCCGCCGACCTTGCCGGCCAGGAGGCCGGAGCGGGGGAGCGGCGACGACCCGAGCCGCTTGATGACGCCGTAGCGGCGCTCGAACCCGGTCGCGATCGCCAACGACGTGAAGGACGTCGACATCACCGCCAGCGCCAGGACGCCGGGAGTGAAGACGTCGACAGCCGTGTGCTCGAAGTGGAGACCGACGTGGTGGGCGCCGTTGACACCGCCCACGAGCACGATCACCGGGATGACCACGGCGAGCAGGAGCTGCTCGCCGTTGCGCAGCATCAGCCGCGCCTCCATGGCCGCCTGGGTGGCCACCATGCGCCCGAACGGCGCGGCGCCCGGGGAGGGGGTGAGGTCGAGGGACGTCATCGCATCAGCTCACGCCCGGTCAGCTCGAGGAAGACGTCCTCGAGGGTGCGCTGGCCCAGGGCGAGCGACTCCGGCAGGACGTCGTTGTCCTCGCACCAATGCGAGACCACCGACAGGCTTGAGGCGTCGGCGGGTCCGGTGACCACGATGGTCATGGTGTCGAGCAGCGTCACGTCGACCAGGTCGCCGAGCGCCTTCTTCAGCGACTCGGGGGCGTCGGCGGGGAACGGTCGGGTCACCACCAGCCGGATCGTGGCCGAGCCGCCGCCCCGGGTGAGCTGGAGCGGCGTACCGCTGGCGATGAGGCGGCCGTGGTCGACGATGTGGATGTGGTCGGCGAGCCGCTCGGCCTCGTCCATGTAGTGCGTGGTGAGCACGATCGTCACGCCCGCGCCGCGCAGCTGCTCGAGCAGCTCCCACGTCGTACGACGCGCGGCAGGGTCCATGCCGGCCGTCGGCTCGTCGACGAAGACGATCTCGGGCCGGCCGACGATCGCCATCGCCAGCGCGAGGCGCTGCTGCTGGCCCCCGGAGAGCCGGCGATAGGGGGTGCGACCGCACTCACCGAGCCCGAGCCGCTCGGAGAGCGCCTCGACGTCGAGCGGACGGGCGTGCAGCCGGGCGATGTGGCGCAGCATCTCGTCGGCGTGCACGCCGCTCCACGCGCCACCCTGCTGGAGCATCACGCCGATGCGGGGGAGCAGGGCGCGTCGGTCGCGGACGGGATCGAGCCCGAGCACCCGGACCGTGCCCGACTGGGGCGTGCGATAGCCCTCCGCGGTCTCGAGCGTCGTCGTCTTGCCGGCGCCGTTGGGCCCGAGGACCGCGGTGATCGTCGCCCGCTCCACGGTCAACGAGAGGTCGTCGACGGCGACCTTGTCGCCGTAGCGCATCACCAAGCCGGCGATGGCGACGGCAGGGGAAGGCGCTGACACGCGCCAAGTGTAGGAAGGCGCTCAGGCCTCGACGATGTCGGGCTCGTCACCGTCGGCGCTGAGCTGGTCGAACGCGGCCGGCGGCTCCCGCCAGACGTCGGACCGCGGGTGCTGGATCTCGGCCCAGATCCGGGCCGGCGTGCAGGGCAGGTCGATGTGCTTGACGCCGAGGTGCTTGAGAGCGTCGACGACGGCGTTCTGCACGGCCGGCGTCGCCCCGATCGTCGCGGACTCGCCGATGCCCTTGGCGCCGAGCGGGTTGACCGGCGTCGGGGTCTCGGTGTTGCTGGCCTCGAGCGTGATGCTGTCGGCGGCGGTCGGGATGGCGTAGTCGGCGAAGGAGCTGGTGATCGGGGTGCCCTGCTCGTCGTAGAGCATCTCCTCCCACAGCGCCTGGCTGATGCCCTGGATCGCACCGCCGTGCTGTTGCCCGGCCACGATCAGGGGGTTGAGGATGCGGCCGCAGTCGTCGACGAGCACGTGACGCAGGGGCCGGGCCTGGCCGGTCTCGACGTCGACCTCGACCACGGCCACGTGGGCACCGAAGGGGAACGTCGCGCCGTGCTGGGTGAAGTCGGTGTCGACCTCGAGCCCGCCGTCGTGCTCGTGGGCATAGGCCGCCAGCTCGCTCCACGAGACGCCGGAGCCGGGCACCCCGGCCACCGAGAACGTGCCGTCGTCGAGCACGACGTCGTCGGCGTTGGCCTCGAGCATCCGGGCCGCGACGGCGAGCGCCTTCTCGCGCATCTCGTCGGCCGCCTTGGCGACGGCGTTGCCGCCCAGCTGGAGCGACCGCGACCCGCCGGTGCCGCCGCCGCTGCGCACCCGGGACGTGTCGGACTGGGTGTAGGTGATCTGGTCGAGCGGGATGCCGAGGCGGTCGGCCACGATCATCGAGAACGACGTGGCGTGGCCCTGGCCGTGGGCGGAGGTGCCGGACATCACGGTGGCCGAGCCGTCGGGGTGGATGTCGATCAGGCCCATCTCGGAGCCGCCGAAGCCGGTGATCTCGACGTAGGTCGAGAGGCCGATGCCGAGCAGCCGGGGCTCGCCCGCCTCGATGCGGCGCTGCTGCTCCTTGCGGAGGTCGTCGACCCCGGCGAGACGCAGCGCCTCCTCGAGCGGGAGGAGGTAGTCGCCGTTGTCGTAGGTGACCCCGGTCTGGGTCTGGTAGGGGAACTGGTCGGCGGGGATCAGGTTGCGCCGCCGGATCTCCTCCGGCGCGAGGCCGAGCTCGAGGGCCGCGACGTCGATGACCCGGTCGAGCGCGGCCGCGGCCTCGGGGCGGCCCGCGCCTCGGAACGCGCCGACCGGTGCGGTGTTGGTCATCACGCCCATCGCGTCGAAGCGGAGCCGCGGGATGACGTAGGGACCCTGGGCCATCATCCAGGTGGGGCCGACCGCGAGCGCGCCGCCGAAGCCGGCGTAGGCGCCACACTCGCCGAGCACCCGCATCCGCAGGCCGGTGATGATGCCGTCGGCGGTGAGCCCGAGCTCGACGTACTGCACCTGCCCGCGGCCCTGCATCGAGAGCATCGCCTCGCTCCGCGTCTCCACCCACTTGACCGGACGACCGACCAGACGCGCCGCGAGGGCGATGGCGGCGTGGTCGGTGCCGGTGCCGGCCTTGCCGCCGAAGGCGCCCCCGACGTGGGGGGCGACCACCCGGACGTGCTCCGGCTCGACGCCGATCGCCTGCGCGAGCAGGTCGCGTGCCATGTGGGGGTGCTGGGTCGAGACCCAGGCCTCCATGCCGTCGTCGGTGGGCCGCACGAGCATCGCGTTGCCCTCGATGGG
>JAHEXO010000452.1 GCA_023252065.1 Nocardioides sp.
ATCGCGGCCGGGTTCTCCGGATCGCCGTCGATCAGCTCGAGCAGCGTGTCGCCGAGGTCGTCGAGCACCCGGCCGAGACTGGCACGGGGTCGCTGAGTCACCCTGGGGAGCATAGGCCGCCACTCGTCGCCGCGGCTCAGACTGCTACCCGCTCGACGGAGGTCGTGACCTGGTCGAGGATCTCGGGGATCGGCGTCACCCCGAGGCCCGGACCGGTCGGCACGCGCAGATGACCGTCGTGGATCACAAAGGGCTCGGTGATGTCGGTGCGGTAGAACCGGTCCGAGGCCGACACGTCGCCCGGGAGAGTGAACCCGGGAAGCGCCGCCAGCGCGGCGTTGGCCGCTCGGCCGAGCCCCGTCTCCAGCATCCCGCCACACCACACCGCGACGCCGTGGGCCGCGGCGACGTCGTGGATCCTCCGCGCCTCCAGGTAGCCACCGACCCGGCCGGGCTTGATGTTGACGATCTGGCACGCACCCAGGGTGATCGCCGCCGCTGCCGACTGCGCGGACACGATCGACTCGTCGAGACAGATCGGTGTGGTCAGCTGTCGGGCCAGCTCGGCGTGCCCGAGGATGTCCTCCTCCTCCAGCGGCTGCTCGATGAGCAGGAGGCCGAAGGCGTCGAGCTGCGCCAGGTGGCGGGCGTCCCGCACGGTGTACGCCGTGTTGGCGTCGACCTGCAGGAGCACGTCGTCGCCGTACCGCTCACGGACGGCCCGCACGGGCTCGACGTCCCAGCCGGGCTCGATCTTGAGCTTGATCCGGACGTAGCCCTCGTCGAGGTAGCCACCCACCGCGTCGAGCAGCTGCGGGATCGCGTCGAAGATGCCGACGGAGACACCACTGGGCACCCGGTCGTGGACGGCGCCCAGCTCACGGGCGAAGGATCGTCCGGCGGCCCGCAGCTCCGCGTCCAGGACCGCCATCTCGAGCGCGGCCTTGGCCATCCGGTGCCCCTTGAAGGGATGCAGCAGCGTGGCCACCGCTGCCGCTCCCGACTGTGCGAGCGCGGACTGACCCGCCGGCGACCCGAGGGCGGGCAGGAAGAAGCGTCGGATGACGTCGGCCTGCGACTCCAGGTACTCCGAGGAGTAGAGAGGCTCGGTCATGGCGACGCACTCCCCCCAACCCTCCGACTCGTCGGTCACGACGCGCAGCAGCAGGATGTCGCGCTCGGTCTGCGTGCCGAACGACGTACGGAACGGCGAGACGAGCGGCATCGCGATCCTGATCAGGTCGACACCCTGCAGCTTCATGAGACCTTCTCCTCGGTGGGGTCCGTGGCCGCCGGCACGACCAGGTAGCCGGCGACGGGGTCGAAGTCGACGATGCGGCCGCCGGCCGCGATCAGCGGGGCCAGCTGCTCGCGCACCCGAAGTCGCCATTCGCGCGCCTTGTCCGGGTCGCTCACCCGCAGGGACTCGATGTCCTCCGGCACCCCGACCCGCACGCTCCCGAGGCATGGCTCCGGTCGCGGTCGCGGAGTCCGCAAGGTGGCGGCGACGACGTCGGGCGAGGTCAGGTCCCACCGGACCAGCAGCCGATCGGTGTCGTCCTCGCCGTTGATGAGGTCGAGCATCGGGCCGTAGAAGTTGGTGAGGTACTCCGCCGGCTCGGCGGCGAGCTTGACCAGGTTGAAGTAGGCGTTGCGGGCGACGAGGGGGTCGAAGGTCCACTCGATCACCGGCACGCCGCGCCGGAGGGCCCACGCGCGCTGGTGCAGCTTGAGCGCGAACCCGACGTTCCGACCGGCCATCCCCGGGACGACCCCGGCGATGTGGCTGTGCAGCACCTGGGTCGCCGGGTCACCGTGGAAGCCGATGCAGGTCCCGACGAGCCGGTCACCGGCGTAGGCGCCCGCGACGTAGTTGCCGCTCTTGCTGAAGGCACGCAGCAGCTCGGCCGGGAGTGGCGGGTTGTCGGCGCGCCCCCAGATCTCGGCCAGCAGCGCGACGACGTCGCGGGTCTCCTCGACCTCCCGGAGCTCGCGCAGGGTCACTCCTGCATGCGTCGCCGCAGCTGCGACCGCGTCGTCGGGAGTCATGCCGTGGTCTCCTGCAGCAGGTCGTGGACCAGCCCGGCCACGAGCCGCGTGCGGTCGACCAGCCGGTCGACCTCGACGTACTCGTGCGCGGCGTGCGCTCCCCCGCCGACCGCTCCCAGGCCGTCCAGCGTGGGCGTCCCCACGCCCGCTGTGAAGTTCCCGTCCGAGGCCCCGCCGACCGCGAGTGCCTCGACCGGGGGCAGGTCTAGCGACTCGGCGACGCGTACGGCGTGTGCCAGCAAGGCGGCGGAGGCGCTCTCCTCCATCGGTGGCCGGTTGGGCCCTCCACGCAGGGTCAGCGTGATGCCCGGCTCGACGGGCGTGAGGGCCCGCATCGCGGCATCGACCCGCTCCTGCTCCGCCACCGTCCAGGCGCGGACGTCGACGGCGAGGGTGGCCCGGGCCGGGACGACGTTGAGCGCGCTTCCCGAGGCCGCCGTCGTCGGGGTCACCGAGGTCTCGAGGCTCGCGCTCGCGAGGGCACTGACGGCCAGGATCTGGTGGGCCAGCTCCACCGAGGTGTTGAGCCCCTGCTCGGGCTCCAACCCCGCGTGAGCGGCGCGGCCGGTCACCTCGAGCTCGTACTGCGAGGCGCCCTTGCGGGCGGCCTTCAGCGCGCCTCCGTCGGCCGATGCCTCGAGCACGAGCGTGGCGCGTGCACCGCGCGCCTCGTCCTCGACGAGCCCGCGCGACGTCGGCGAGCCGAGCTCCTCGTCGCCGGTCACCAGCAGCGTGACCCCGTCGGGGTCGGACAGAGCGGCGATCGCGTGGATGCCAATCACCAGGCCGCCGAGCATGTCGAAGCAGCCCGGGCCGCGCAGGATGCAGTCCGTGACGCAGTACGGCGAGGTGGCCAGCGTCCCGGTCGGGTGCACCGTGTCGTGGTGGCCGAGCAGCAGCACCCGGTCTCGCTGCGGACGACCACCGAAGCGCCAGCGCAGGTGCGTGCAGCCGTCGATCACGATCTGCTCGGGCTCCTCACCGAGCCGGCTGGCACCGATCCGGGCCACGAGGTCCGCCGAGCGTGCCACGGCTGCCAGGTCGGACGAGGGCGACTCGAGCTCGATGAGCTCACGCAGGTCGGAGAGGATCCCGTACAGGTCGGGCGGGACGGGCTCGACGTCGTCTGGAGCCACGAGGCTCACACCTGCTTCCTGGGGGTGGCAC
>JAHEXO010000453.1 GCA_023252065.1 Nocardioides sp.
ACCGATGCCGACCACCTCGGCCTCGGCCACGCCGCGCTCCGAGCGACGGCGGAGCGCGAACTTCCGGCCCCCGATGGAGGCCTTGTCGGTGCTCCGCTTCGCCACCGAGACCATCTCCCCGTCGTCACCCTCGCGGGAGACCAGCTTGTAGACGAACCCGCAGGTCGGGTGCCCCGAGCCGGTCACCAGCTGGGTGCCCACGCCGTAGGCGTCGACCGGCGCCGAGGCCAGCGCGGCGATCGCGTACTCGTCGAGGTCGCTGGTGACCACGATCCGGGTGCCGGTGGCCCCGAGCGCGTCGAGCTGGGCGCGCACCTCGCGGGCCAGCGCGCCGAGGTCGCCGGAGTCGAGGCGCACGGCGCCCAGCCCGGTCCCGGCCACCTCGACCCCGAGGCGCACGGCCTCGCGGACGTCGTAGGTGTCGACGAGCAAGGTGGTGCCGGGGCCCAGCGACGTGACCTGCGCCCGGAACGCGTCGGCCTCGGTGTCGTGGAGCAAGGTGAAGCTGTGGGCGCTGGTGCCGGCTGTCGGGACGCCGTAGCGCTGCCGGGCGGCGAGGTTCGAGCTCGTCGCGAACCCTGCGACGTACGCCGCGCGGGCGGCGGCGACCGCCGCCTCCTCATGGGTCCGGCGCGAGCCCATCTCGATGCACGGCCGGTCACCGGCGACGCTCGTCATCCGCGACGCGGCAGACGCGATCGCCGAGTCGTGGTTGTAGACCGACAGCAGCAGGGTCTCGAGCAGCACCGCCTCAGCGAACGTGCCCTCGACCACCAGCAGCGGTGAGTAGGGGAAGTAGACCTCGCCCTCGGCGTAGCCCCAGATGTCGCCGGAGAACCGGTACGACGCGAGCCATTCGCGGGTGGGCTCGTCCACGACCTCGGTCAGCGCGTCGAGCGCGGCGTCGTCGAGGCGGAAGTCCTCGAGCGCGTCGAGGGCCCGGCCAACCCCGGCCACCACGCCGTACCGGCGGCCTTCGGGGAGGCGCCGCGGGAACAGCTCGAAGACCGCTCGGCGCTGCGCCGTGCCGCCCGCGAGCGCGGCCTGCAGCATGGTCAGCTCGTAGTGGTCGGTGAGCAGGGCCGTGGACGCGCGCACGGGGGCCAGCGTAGGCCGGACGCCGCGGCACCGATCCTGGGACCGGCTGTGCCACGATGTGTGGATGGCGACCACGAGCCCGGTCGAGGTCGAGCCGGACCTCACCCCCGACGAGATCACCCTCACCGCCAAGCCGTGGGTCACCATCGTCTGGAACGACCCGGTCAACCTGATGAGCTACGTGACGTACGTCTTCCGTACCTACTTCGGCTACGACAAGAAGGTGGCCGAGAAGCTGATGCTCGAGGTGCATCACGACGGCAAGTCCGCGGTCTCCCACGGGTCCCGCGAGGAGATGGAGCGTGACGTTCAGGCGATGCACGAGTACGGCCTGTGGGCCACCCTGGAGAAGCAGTGAACACCCCATTCGAATGCTCGCTTCGCTGCGCTTCGAACGGGGGCCCCGCATGAGCGGCTTCTCCCGCCACCGCCGCAGCGGCCGGATCTTTGCCACCTTCTCCGGGCTCGAGGCCGACCTGCTGCGCTCGCTGGCCTCTCAGCTGGTGGAGCTGCTGCGCAACGAGGCGGCGATCCCCCGCGACAGCAGCGACCCCCTCGAGGCGATGCTGAGCTTCGACGGGCCGACCACCGAGCCCGACGACCCGGTGCTCGCCCGCCTGTTCCCCACGGCGTACCTCGAGGACGACGAGGCCGCGGCCGAGTTCCGTCGCTTCACCGAGGGCGCCCTGCGCGACAGCAAGGCGGCCGGCGCGGCTGCGGTCATCGACGCCCTCGAGGAGGCCGGGCTCCCGGCCGAGCCGATGCACGACCAGAAGCTCGTCATCGACGTCGAGCTCGACCCCGCGACTGCGGTGATCTGGCTCAAGACCTTCACCGACCTCCGCCTGGCGCTGGCCACCCGGCTCGAGGTCGAGCAGGACGACGACGACTACTGGGAGTCCCTCCCCGACGACGATCCGCGTGCGCAGGCGCACGACATCTACCAGTGGATCGGGGCGCTCCAGGAGACGCTCGTCGACGCCATGCGCTGACGTCTCGCACGCGTCCTCGACCAGCGGGCGGCCCACCCCCGCCGCGCCGTTGGTTGAGGAGGTCGCTCTGCGACCGTCTCGAGACCAGGCGCCCTCCGCGGGTAGCGTTTCGGGGCATGCGCCGTCCGCACATCAACGTCGCGACCGTCCTGGTCGACCCGGCGGTGCTGCGTGACCTCGAGCTCGACCTGGCCGCGATCGACCTGTGGGTGTGGCCGATCGCGACGACGCCCAACTGCCCCGACGGACCGCGGATGGCGTTCCAGGTGAGGCGTCGGCTGGTCGAGGCGCGACGTGGCGACTGGGACTGCGCCGCCGAGTGGGCCGCGGTGTGGATCTCGTTCGGTGAGAGCTGGTACTCCGGGTCCGACCCGCTGCCCTGGGCCGCCCACCGCGCGTTGTGGGACAAGCTCCGCGACTACGCCGACCACACCCGCTACCGGCTCGGCCTCGGGGGAGTGCCCACGGAGATGGTCCGGCGCCGCAGCGAGCCCTGAGCCCCTCTACCCTGGGGCCCGTGCTCACCCTCGACCGTGCGACGTACGACGGCATCGTCGCGCACGCGAAGCGTGACCACCCCGACGAGGCCTGCGGCATCGTGGCCGGCCCGGAGGGGAGCGACCGGGCCGAGCGGCTGGTCGAGATGGTCAACGCCGCGGGCAGCCCGACGTTCTACGAGTTCGACTCCACCGAGCTGCTCGCCCTCTACAAGCAGATGTGGGCGCGCGACGAGGAGCCGGTGGTCGTCTACCACTCACACACGGCCACCGAGGCCTACCCGAGCCGCACCGACATCGGCCTCGCCAACGAGCCCGGAGCCCACTACGTGCTGGTCAGCACACGTGAGCACGGGAATAACGCAGGGCCGGTGGAGTTCAGGTCGTATCGGATCGTCGACGGCGAGGTGACCGAGGAAGAGGTCGCCGTGGTCGACACCCTTCCCGCCAACCCCCTTCAGAACCCAGGAGACCCAGATGCCCGTTGAGGTCCGGATCCCCACGATCCTGCGCACCTACACCGACGACCAGAAGGCTGTCGAGGCGCGCGGCGAGAGCCTGAGCGCCCTCATCGACGACCTCGAGGCCCACCACCCCGGCATCAAGGACCGTCTGATCGAGAACGGCGA
>JAHEXO010000454.1 GCA_023252065.1 Nocardioides sp.
GTCGCGCACTGCACCATCGCCAGGAAGTCGTCGCGGCTGCTGAGGTGCTTGCCGCCGATCACGTGGGAGAGGAACAGCTCGCGGATGGCCGTGCGGGCGCCCTCGGGAGCCAGGACCCCGATCCGGGGGACGATGTTCGGCGCCACGACCAATGGATGGTGGGCGAGGATCTCGGCCACCTCGGCCTGCGCATCGACGTTGCCGGCGACCACGACCGGCCCCGACCAGACCGGCGCCAGCGCGCGGGCACAGGCCAGGATCGGCTCGCGGTTGCCGCCGTCGGTGCCACCGGTGAGCAGGACGACGTCGGGCTCGCTGGCCGGCAGGTCGGCCAGGTCGTCACCCCGGCCGGCGGCGAGGACGGCGACCACCTTGCCGCCGCTCGACAGCGCCACCCGACGACCGGCCTCGGCGGTCACCAGCTCCTCGTTGCCGACCACGGCGATCCGCAGCCCGCCGCCGGCGCTCGAGCAGGCCAGGGTCGGTGCGGACACCGCGCGGGCGTCCTGACCGGCCAGGCGCGCCAGGCACGCGTCGTACCCGTCGAGGACGTCGGTGTCGATCGTCGTCCGGTGCTCCGCGGCCGCCACGATCCGGCCCTCGTCCAGGTCGACCAGCGACGCCTTGGTGAACGTCGACCCGAAGTCGACACAGATCACGACCCCCGCCCCCACCGCTGGTCGAGGAGGTTGCGCAGCAACCGTCTCGAAACCACGCGGTGCCCCACCAGGCGCCGGCGCGCCCGCCTCACCCACCTGACAGTGCCCGGTCGAGGTCGGCGATCAGGTCGTCGATGCTCTCGATGCCCACACTGAGCCGGATCAGGTCGGCCGGGACCTCGAGGGCGGTGCCCGCCACGCTCATGTGGGTCATCCGGCCCGGGTGCTCGATCAGGCTCTCGACCCCGCCGAGCGACTCCCCCAGTGTGAAGACCTCGGCCCGTCCGCACGCGTCGACCGCGGCCTGCTCGCCGTCGGCGTGCCGGAAGCTGACCATCCCCCCGAAGCGCTTCATCTGCCGCGCGGCCACCTCGTGGCCCGGGTGCTCGGCGAGCCCGGGATAGATCACCTGCGTGACCTTCGGGTGCCCGGACAGGAAGTCGACGACCCGCTCGGCGTTGTCGCAGTGCCGGTCCATCCGGACCCCGAGCGTCTTCAGCCCGCGGTGGGTCAGGAAGCAGTCGAAGGGCCCGGGCACGGCGCCCATCGCGTTCTGGTGGAAGGTGATCGCCTCGGCCAGGTCGAGGTCGCGGACGACGACGGCGCCGCCGACCACGTCGCTGTGCCCCCCGACGTACTTCGTCGTGGAGTGGACGACGACGTCGGCGCCGAGGTCGAGCGGCTGCTGGAGGTACGGCGAGGCGAAGGTGTTGTCGACGACCAGCAAGGCGCCCGCATCGTGGGCGACCGAGGCCAGGGCCGCGATGTCGCCGATCGCCAGCAGGGGGTTGGTCGGGGTCTCGACCCACACCACCTTCGTCTGTCCGGGACGTACGGCGGCACGCACGGCGTCGAGGTCGGAGACCGACACCGGCGTGTGGTCGAGGCCCCACACCTTCTCGACCTTGTCGAAGAGGCGGAAGGTGCCGCCGTAGGCGTCATCGGGGATCACCGCGTGGTCACCCGGCCTGGTCAGGGCCCGCAGGATCGTGTCCTCGGCGGCCAGCCCGCTGGCGAAGGCGAAGCCCCGCTCCCCCTCCTCGAGCGCGGCCAACGCACCCTCGAGCGCCGTCCGCGTGGGGTTGGCGCTGCGGCTGTACTCGTAACCGCCGCGCAGGCCGCCGACGCCGTCCTGCTTGTAGGTGCTGGTGGCGTAGATCGGCGGGATCACGGCACCGGTGGTCGGGTCGGGCTCGTAGCCGGCGTGGATCGCGCGGGTCTCGAAGCCACTCTTCTGGCGGTGTTCCTGAGTCACCGTCCCACCGTAGTGGGGGGCAACCCGCTGGCGACCAGGTGCGTTCCCAGTAGCGTCCTACGAACAGCAAGGAGGCCTCGGGTGCCACGCAGGGATGACGCGGCGTACGTCGAGTTCGTCGCCGCCAGCCAGCAGCGGCTGCGGCGCACGGCGTACCTGATGACCGGTGACTGGCAGGCCGCGGCCGACGCGGCCCAGGAGGCACTGGTCCGGGTCTACGTCGCCTGGCCGCGCCTCGAGCGCAGTGGCGGGCTGCCGACGTACGCCCGCCGGGCCCTGGTCAGCGCCGTCATCGACGCCGGCCGTCGACGCAGCACCCGCGAGCGCCACGAGGGACGCTTCTCGCCGGCGGACGACCGGTCCGACCCGGCGGAAGGTGTCGTCGACCGGCGGCTCCTCCTCGACGCGCTCGAAGTCCTGGCACCACGACAACGGGCCTGCGTCGTGCTGCGGTTCTTCGACGACCTGAGCGTCGCCGACGTGGCCGAGGCCCTGGGCTGCTCGGAGGGCACCGTGAAGAGCCAGACGTCCAAGGCGTTGGACAACCTCCGGCGCAGCCTCGGTGGCCGGGCCGGCGACCAGCTGATGGCAGACCTGCGATGAACGACCTCCACGACCTGCTCGAAGAGCTGAGCACCCTCGAGCACGACGTACCCCTCGACGGGCACACGCTGCTCGCCGAGGGTCGGCGCCGCCTACGACGTCGTCGGCTGGTCGCCGGCAGCTGTCTGTCCGTCGTGGCCCTGGGCGCTGTGGCGTTCGGGATCGTGCACACCGGCCGCGGCCCCGCGAAAGACGCGGTGACCGGCCGGCCGGCGTCGTACGCGGACCTCGACCTCACCCCGCTCTCGGTGGGCCAGGTCGAGGCGCGGTGCAATGCCCCGCTCCGGCAGAACGGAGTCGTCGGCGGTTACACGATCCGCGCCGACACACCTCAGCAAACCCCGCGACCCTGGCACGTCGGGTCGACCGTGCTGGCCACCCCCGACGACGGCTCGGGGTCCACGGGTTGCACAGTCCCGGAGAGCACGGCCCCCCTGGCCCCGCTCACCATGACGGCCGACGCCGCGCAGGTGCAGCAGATCTGCAGCGACGACCTCGGCATCGACCTGGCCGGCTGGCAGCCGGTCGCGGCGGCCGCGGGCGGCGGCGTCGAGGCCGGCCTGTACCGCTCCGCCAACGGCTACCTCGCCGACTGCCACGCCCAGCACACTGAGATGCTCGGCGTGCAGGGAGACAGTGGGATCGAGAAGGTCGGCGACTGGTTCGGCTACGGCGGTTGCCTCCCCACCGCGTCC
>JAHEXO010000455.1 GCA_023252065.1 Nocardioides sp.
CACCGGCGTCGGCAAGTCGACCTTGCTCGGCGTGCTGACGGGTCTCGTGCCGCGGTTCAGCGGCGGGACCCTGGCCGGCGACGTCGTCATCGACGGCGAGTCGGTGGTCCGCAAGCCGCCTCGCGACCGCGCGCACCTGGTCGGGTACGTCGGGCAGGACCCCGCCGCGGGCTTCGTCACCGACACCGTCGAGGAGGAGCTGGCCTACGGCATGGAGCAGCTCGGCCTCCCCGAGCCCACCATGCGGCGGCGCGTCGAGGAGACGCTCGACCTGCTCGGGATCGCGGGCCTGCGCGCCCGCGACCTGCGCACCCTCTCCGGGGGAGAGCAGCAGCGGGTCGCCATCGGTGCGGTGCTCTCGATGCATCCGCGGGTCCTGGTCCTCGACGAGCCGACCTCGGCCCTCGACCCGACCGCGGCCGAGGACGTGCTGGCGACCCTGACCCGGCTGGTGCACGACCTCGGCGTCTCGGTGCTGATGGCCGAGCACCGGCTCGAGCGGGTGGTGCCGTTCGCCGACCGGCTCGTGCTGCTGACCGGCGACGGGGGAGTGCTGACCGGACCGCCGGCCGACGTGCTCGCCCTCTCGCCCGTCGTACCTCCCATCGTCGAGCTCGGCCGCGCCCTCAGCTGGTCGCCGCTGCCGATGACCGTCCGCGACGCCCGGCGTCTGGCCCGCGACCTCGACCTGGGCGACCCGCCGCCCCCCGACCACCCGGCGTACGACGAGCAGGTCGCGGTCGGCGACTACCTCACGGTGCTGCGCGGACAGAAGGTCGCGCTCCGCGAGGTGTCGGTGCACCTGCCACGAGGCACGGTCACCGCGCTGATGGGACGCAACGGCTCGGGGAAGTCGACGCTGCTCTGGACGCTGCAGGGCACCCGCGAGCGCCGCGGCGGCACCGTGACCGTGACCGGCGTCGACCCGGCTGCGCAACCGGTCGCACGGCGGCGGGCTCTGGTAGGGCTGGTCCCGCAGACCGCTGCCGACCTGCTCTACCTCGAGACCGTCGGCGAGGAGTGCGCGGCCGCTGACGGTGGCTCGGGGGAGTGCCGTGCCTTGCTCGACAGGCTGGTGCCGGAGATCCCCGACGGCGCCCACCCCCGTGACCTGTCGGAGGGGCAGCGGCTCGCGCTGGCGCTCGCCGTGGTGCTGGTCGGCAGCCCACCGCTCGTCCTCCTCGACGAGCCGACGCGGGGTCTCGACTACCCGGCCAAGGCCGGGCTGGCGGAGGTGCTGCGCGGGCTCGCGTCCGACGGTCGGGCGGTCCTGGTGGCGACGCACGACGTCGAGTTCGCCGCGGCTGCGGCCGACGTGGTGGTCGTCCTGGCCGAGGGCGAGGTGGTCTCCGCCGGCCCGACCCGACAGGTGCTCGCCGAGTCGCCGGCGTTCGCGCCCCAGGTGACCAAGATCCTCGGGCCCGGCTGGCTGCGCCTCGACGAGGTGCCGGTGAGGACGCCATGAGCCGCGGGCTGTCCCGCCCCCCGAGCCGCGCCGTACCGCTCTCGCGGCGCTCCGCCGTCGTCATCGCGATCGCCTCGGTCGCCGGGCTGATGATGCTGGTCTGGCCGCTGCTGGTCCGTCAGCCGACGGGCGAGACGGTCGGACCGCCGTTCGTGTTCCTGCTGCTGCTGGCGCTGGTGATCGTGGTCGTGCTGACCGAGGTCACCGAGGGTGGCGTCGACCCGCGCGTGCTCGCGGTGCTCGGCGTACTCTCCGCGATCACGGCCGTGCTGCGTGGCATCTCGCCCGGCACGGCCGGGGTCGAGCTCGTGTTCTTCCTCCTGATCCTGGCCGGGCGGGTCTTCGGCGCCGGCTTCGGCTTCGTGCTGGGATGCACGGCGTTGTTCACCTCGGCCCTGCTGACCGGCGGCGTCGGGCCGTGGCTGCCCTACCAGATGCTCTGCTCCGGCTGGGTCGGGATGGGGGCGGGGCTGCTGTCGCGACGGGTCACCGGTCGGGCCGAGATCGCGATGCTCGCGGCATACGGCGTGGTCGCGGCCTACGCCTACGGCCTGCTGCTCAACCTCTCGTCGTGGCCGTTCGTGCTCGGGATCGGGGTGCCCGGTCACGCCGGGCTCGCCTTCGTGCCCGGCGACCCGCTGGCCGACAACCTGCACCGCTTCCTCGTCTACTCGTTGCTCACCTCCACCGGGACGTTCGACACCGGCCGCGCGATCACCAACGCGCTCGCGATCGTGCTGCTCGGGCCGGCGGTGCTGGCCAGCCTGCGTCGTACGGCGCGGCGGGTGGTCGTGACCGGCGCCGTCGCCCCCGACCCGGTCGAAAAGGCCTTGCCGCCACCACTCGGCCCGCCTAGCGTCGGCCCGACCGACGACCCGTCGGCCCGGAAGCGGAGCAGGAAGGAGGCTGCGATGTCCCCGTCACCCACCGGCCTCCGGAGCGAGGCCGGTTCCCACCCCTGAGGAACCCATGTCTGCCCTGCAGTTCTTCCACCCCGCCTCCATCGACGAGGCGATGACCCTGCTCGCGGCGAGCCCGATGCCCGTGGACTCGCCCACGCAGCGCCGGATCCGCGGCGCCGACCATCTGGTCGAGACCTTCCGCACCGGACGGCGACGGCCGGCCTGGGTCTGGGCCGTCCGCGAGGGCGATGGCCCGCCGCTCGGTGTCGTGGCGGCGTTCGGCTCGTCCGCGCCGGACGACGAGGTGCTGGTCCTCGACCACTTCGGGCTGCCGACCGATCCCGGTGTCGCAGCCGCGTTGGTGGCCCACGCCACCGGCGAGGCGGTCGCGGGTGGTGCCGAGGAGGTCGGCATCTTCGCGCCGACCGACGTCACCTTCGACCACCCGTCGCTGGCTGCCCTCGCCGGACCGTTGCAGGCGGCCGGCTGGCGGCTGCTCGTGGAGCGGCAGCACTACGAGTTCGAGCAGGACCCTGCTCTGGGGCTGGGCTCGGCGACGGAGCTGTTCCTCGACCAGCCCCTCGCCGCCGACGACCCGCGCCTGGTCGCCTGCCACCGCGAGGTCATGCGCGACACCCTCGATGCCCACGACGCGGCCCTGGTGGCGCGGCTCGGCCTCGAGGAGGCCTGTGGCGAGAGCCTCGCCTACCTGCTCGACGCAGACCCGGTCGAGTGCATCCGGTTGGCCACGGACCGCACGGGCTCCCTGGTGGGGCTGGTCTCGGGGAGGCTGCTGCCGACCGGCCGCGCGTTCGTCCTCTTCGTCGGCGTCTGCCGCGAG
>JAHEXO010000038.1:0-4954 GCA_023252065.1 Nocardioides sp.
GCGAGCCGGTGTGGACAGAGCTCAAGCAGCGGTATCCCGCGACATTGACGTTGGCGATCGGGGGCGCCGCCATCTTCCTCATCGGAGGGGTGTTCCTCGGCGTCGTCGCTGCCCGATGGCGCGGAGGTATCGCGGACCGTGTGGTGGTGGGGACCACCTCGGTGGTCTCGGCCATCCCGGGCTATCTGATCGTCCTGATGGCGTGGCTGTACCTGTCCTTCAAGTGGAAGGTCTCCCCGACCACGGGCTACTACCCGATCACCGAGAACCCGCTGAAGACGTTCAGCTACATGATGCTGCCCTGGCTCGTGCTCGGCCTGACCGGTCTGACCAACTACATCCGCTACACCCGTGGCCAAGTGGCGGAGGCTCTCACTGAGGACTACATGCGGACCGCACGGGCCAAGGGCGTCACGACGCGACGCAGCCTGTTCAAGCACGCCCTACGCGCAGCGATCCTGCCGGTGATCACCATCTTCGGCCTCGACCTAGCGGCCCTGCTGGCCGGCACCGTCTTCGTCGAGCAGATCTTCGGCATCGAGGGCATCGGCTACTGGGGCCTGAGTGCGGTCCGGGGCACCCCGATCGACCTCAACGTCGTCAGCGCCACCGTGCTGGTCTTCGCGGTGCTGGTCGTGGTCGCCAACCTCTTGGTCGACGTACTTCAGGCCTTGCTGGATCCCCGAGTCACCATCGACTGACGAACGACCCAGCGGTGGCGCGAGGCCCCCGGCTTGGGGCCCAAGGTCCGTGGTTGCCCAGGACCTGATGCGATTGTCTTGACGGGTGGAGAGTCTGCGGCGTATCCAGCGGGCATTGCTGGCGCTGGCGGCCGTCACGATCTTCGGCACCGTGGGCTATCTGCTGCTCGGGTTCGCGCCTCTGGAGGCGCTCTACCAGACGGTCACCACCGTCGCCACGGTCGGCTTCCGTGAGGTGCGCCCGCTCTCACCTGAGGGCCAGATCTTCACGATGGTGCTGATCGTCCTCGGCGTCGGCACCGTTCTGTACAACCTCAGTGTCATCCTCGAGGCGGTCACCGAGGGCCACCTCCGCGAGCATCTGGAGAGACGCCGCATGGACAAGGACATCGCCGCCATGAGCGGGCACGTGATCATCTGCGGTTACGGTCGGGTCGGACGCGCGGCCGCGGAGTTCCTGGCCGCCAGCGGCTACCAGGTCGTGGTGGTCGACAACGACGCCGCTCGTCTGCAGCAGCTCGGTCACGGCCTCACCTACCACCTGTGCGGCGACGTCACCGACGACGCCGTGCTGCGAGACGCCGGCATCGACCGAGCCCGGGCGCTGATCGCCGCTCTCGACACCGACACCGACACCGTCTACGTCACCCTGTCCGCGCGGGCGATCCGGCCGGACCTGGTGATCATCTCCCGGGCCCGCACCACCGAGGCCAAGGCGAAGATGCTGCTGGCCGGCGCCAGCCGGGCCATCAACCCGCAGCGCATCGGTGGTCGGCGGATGGCCGTCTTCGCCCTCCAGCCGGACGTCGCGGAGTTCCTCGACGTCGTGATGCACGACGAGGACCTCGACTTCCGCATCCAGCAGGTCCACGTCGGCGACGGCTCGAGCCTGGTCGGTCACTCCCTGGGCGAGCTCCAGGTCCAGGAGCGGACCGGCGCCCTGCTGCTGGCCATCCGGCGCGGCGCCGGCCAGCCGTTCGAGCCCCATCCGCCGGGCGACACCGTGATCCCTCCTGGCGCGGTTCTGATCGCCCTGGGGACTCCCGGCGAGCTCGTCGAGCTCTCTCGGCTCGGCACTCCTGTCAGCGCCTGAGCGCAACCAAGGGGTGGTGCTCCGGCGCCTCACCGTGTGAGGAAGGTCGTCCCCTCCAGGGCCCCTGGCTCACCCGGCCAGCGCCAGGATCGCAGCAGCGACAGCGGCGGGGCTGTTGACGGGCGTCAGGTGACGGGCGCCGGGGATCAGGGTCGGGGGCGGCGCGCCGATGAGCGCGGCAGTCGTGTACGGCGAGCTCTGGGGGAAGTCCGAGTCGTCCGCGCCGAAGACCACAGCCTTGGGCAGGTGGGTCGTCGACAGCCGGGCCAGAGTCGCTGCCGGGAGGCCCGGGACACCCTGCTCGGCCATGGCCCACAGCGCCGCCTCGGCGCCGGCGACCTGGAGGGGGCTCCGCCACTGGTCGATGCCCGCGGCGTCCAGAGGTGGGCAGGAGCTTCCGCACGCGGAGCCGTAGACGCTGCGGACGAAGGCGTCGGACCGCAGCAGGAGACGGAAGATCGTGGTGCGGTAGGGGTTGATGAAGAGCTTCGTGAGCGGCGACCTGGCACCGGCGCCGGTGTTCAGGCCGTCGCCGTCGAGGAACATCAACCCACCCAACGCCGACGGCTGTCGCAGCGCTGCCATGGCGACGATGGCTGCGCCGCTGGAATGACCCACCAGCACCGGCCGATGCAGGTGCAGTGCGGCGATGAAGGCCAGCAGCTGGGTCGTCTGGTGCTCCGCGGTGAAGGGGGCGACCCGCTGGCTGTAGCCCCAGCCGTCCAGGTCCAGCGCGTAGACCCGGTGGCGTGCTGCGGCCAGCCGGGGCGAGGTGTACTTCCAGGTGTCGGCCGACTCGACGAAGCCGTGGACGAGCACGATCGGCGTACCCGACGTACCCCACTCGCGGAAGCGGGTGCGGACGTCCCCGGCCTGGACGTAGGTCAGGCCCGAGGGCACCGCCATCGGCGTGCGGGTCAGCGCGTTGTAGCCGAACGAGAACGCCGTGACCGCGGCCACCAGGATCACGACGCCGAGGGCAGTCCTCCGCAGCCATCGCTGCCACCGTCGGTGTCCGGCCACGCGGACAGCCTGGCACGGTCGGTGCGGTCTCAGAGGCGAGGAACGTCCTTCTGGGCACGGAGCTCGGTGCGGGCGACCTTGCGGTCGGTCACCACGATCCACGTCGCGAGGGCAGCACCACCCAGGATGGCGACGGTGAACAGCACGATGGCGACGGCGGGGTAGCCCAGGATCCGGTGGTCGGTCGGCACCTGCATGAGCAACGACGCGCCGAGGATGGTGGCCGCGATGACGATGCCGAGGGTCAGCCGGTTGGCCAGGCGCTGGAGGACCATGTGCAACCGCTCCTCATCCATGGTGTCCACGCGCAGCCGGAGCTCTCCGTCGGCCAGGCTGTCGAGGATCCGGTTGGCCCGGCGTGGGAGCTCGGCGGTGAACTCCTTGGCGTCCAGCGCCGCAGTGACCAGGTCACCCGGCGAGGTGCGCAGCCCGCCGCGGAGGATGTGCCGCAGGTTCTCGCGGATGGCCTCGGTGGGCACGAAGTCCGGGTCGAGGTGGAGGGTGGTCTGGTCGAGGTTGAGCAGAGCCTTGCCGACCATCGACATCTCCGGTGGTGGACGCAGGCCGTGGGCTCCGGAGATGCGGCTGAGCTCGACCAGCACCCGCCCGGTCTGGAGATCGGGTCCTTCCGCGACGGCGTCGGAGACCAGGTGGGTGACGTCGTCGCGGAACGCGATGGGGTCGTAGTGGTCGAGCGGCTGGCCCAGGTCGGCCAGCACGCGCGCGGCCTGCTCGCCGTTGTCGTCGCCCAGGGCCACCAGGAGGCGCACGACTTTCTCCTGGATCCGCGGCGGGACCGTGGTGACCATGCCGAGGTCGAGGATCGCCAGCCGGCCGTCGGGGGTCACCAACAGGTTGCCAGGGTGCGGATCTGCGTGCAGGAAGCCCTCGTCGAGGATGGAGGTCAGGTAGGCGGCGAAGAGCTGCTCGACGATCGAGGTCGTGTCGAGGTCGAGCAGTCCGAGCGGCCCGACGTCGGTGACCTTGCGACCCTCGATGAAGTCCATGGTGAGGACCCGGCTGGTGGTCAGGTCGAGGACCGGCTCCGGCACGACGAGGCGGTCGTAGGCGCTGGTCAGCGCAGAGAACCGCTGCAGGTTGCGAGCCTCACGGCGGTAGTCCAGCTCGAGCCGTAGGGACCGGTCGAACTCGCGGAGCAGGCGTGCGAAGCCATAGGTCCGGCCCAGGTCGGTGCCCTTGTCGGCCAGCGAGGCGATCCGAGCCAGCGTCGCCATGTCCGCGTGGACGTCCTCACGCACCCCCGGACGCTGCACCTTGACCGCCACCTCGCGCCCGCTGCGCAGCGTGGCCCGATGCACCTGCCCGAGCGATGCTGCGGCCACGGGCTTCGGGTCGAACTCGGCGTAGAGGTGGCGTACGTCGGCCCCCAGCTCCGTGGCGATCGTCTCGCGGACGACCTCGACGTCGAAGGGCTCCACGTCGTCCTGCAGCCGGCTCAGCGCCGTCGTGTACGCCGCGGGGAGCAGGTCGAACCGGGTGGAGAGCAGCTGACCGAGCTTGATGAAGGTCGGACCCATCGACTCCAGGTCCGCCGCGAAGGCCTCGGCCTTGTCGGAGGTCTCGTCGACGGGGTCAGCGCCGTCGGCGTACCCGTCGAGGTCCGCTCCGGAGACCAGGTCACCGCGTCCGTGTCGCATGAGGAGCCGCACCATCGCTGCATAGCGCCGCGCGCTCGATTCTTCGGCTGACATGGCCGGAGCATGCCCAGCCAGGGCCGTGGTCAATCCGGTGTCAGGGATCGCCCTGCGCCGGGCTGGTGCGCAGGACCCCTGAACGCAGGGGGCGGCCATACTCACGACGTGGCTCCCGACCATGGTCCCTCCTTCCGGATGTGGCCGCCCGTGGCAGTGGGTGGGCCGCTCGCGCTCGGCCTGCTCGTGTCCTGGGCGGTCGGTGACCCACTCGGCCCGTCGGCACCGGTGGAGCTCGCGGGATGGGCTCTGCTCATCGCGTTCGGGGTCTGGAACGGCTGGGCCCTGGTGACGATGGCGCGGCACCGGACCGCGCTGCTGCCCGGCGGCGCCACCACGACGGTGATCTCCGGGGGACCGTTCGCGCTGTCGCGCAACCCGCTCTACGTCGGACTCCTGGCCGCCTCGGTGGGGGTCGCGCTCCT
>JAHEXO010000038.1:4964-10014 GCA_023252065.1 Nocardioides sp.
CGCGCTCCTGGCGGGTTCGCTGTGGGCCCTGCTCGCTCTGCCGCTCGAGTGGGCGCTGCTCCGATGGGGCGCCGTGCTGCCCGAGGAGCACTACCTGGAGGAGAAGTTCGGGAGTGCCTACACCGACTATGCCGGCCGGGTCCGCCGCTGGCTCTAGTCGAGCGGGACCGCTCGCCGGGACTCCCTACGATGAGAGGCGTGAAGATCCTTGCGGGCGCGGGAGCCTACGTCGCGTCGACGAGCAGCCACTGGCAAGAGCACCTGACCGTGCCCGACCTCAGCTGTGGCACCTACTCACTGCCCGCCGGCGGCACGGATCCCCAGGCACCGCACACCGAGGACGAGATCTACCTCGTCACCCGTGGGCGCGCCACGCTGTGGACCCCCGACCGGGTCACACCCCTGGGACCGGGTGACGTGGCCTTCGTCCCTGCCGGCGAGGAGCACCGTTTCGTCGACGTCGTCGAGGACTTCGCGGTGGTGGTCGTGTTCGGGCCGGCCGAGTACTCGCGGGCCGGAGGCCACCAGTCCGGCTAGGGAACGAGGTCGGCGAGCACCGTCAGGTCGGTGTACTCGGGCGCACCTGCGAGCACCTCTGTCAGGTTCTTGCGGAGGGCCTGGACGCCTTCCTCGCGCCGAGGGTCGGCCTCGCGGCCGCGGGCCTTCTCCTCGCTCTCGAAGACGACCAGCACGAAGACGTGCAGGGGGTCGTTCTGGTCCTGCATGACCATCGTGCGGAGCAGGCCCGAGTCCGGCTGCTCGAAGGTCCGCAGCTGTTCCATGGCCATGCCGACGGCATCGACCTGGCCCTCCTTGACGCGGATGCTGCTCAGCTGGGCCCACATGTCGGTCCTCTCCTGCGATCCCGTAGGTGGCGCCGAGTGTTGTCGCGCCGGGAGCTTGCGGCAATGCCGGTCCAGACCAGTCGAGCGGGTGAAGCCGCGTTCAGGCCACGCGGCGCGTGGAGGACCACCCCGGGCCGCGCAGCACGAACGACCATCGGTCGCGCCAGGTGCGCGCCGAGGCGACGTCCTCGGTCATGTCGACCCACTCGTGGCCGGCGATGGTGACCGGGTTGTAGGAGTCGATGTTCTTGGTCAACCCGTAGACGACCGGCTCGTCCTCGTTCTCGAACGTCCCGAACAGCTTGTCCCAGAGGATGAGGATGCTGCCGTGGTTGCGGTCGAGGTACTGCCGGTTGGACCCGTGGTGCACGCGGTGGTGCGAGGGCGTGTTGAACACCCTCTCCACCCAGCCGAGCCGCTTGATCGCCTCGGTGTGGATCCAGAACTGGTAGATCAGGTTGATCCCGCGCGCCTGCTCGATCAGGCCGGGGCGCACCCCGGCCAGGGCGAGCAGCCCGTAGGGCACGCTCAGCGTGATGCCCTCCGCCACGGGCTGCCGGAGCGCCGTCGACAGGTTGTAGTGCTCGCTGGAGTGATGGACGACGTGCACCGCCCACAGCCACCGGCTCTCGTGGCTCGCCCGGTGGTTCCAGTAGTAGACGAAGTCCCACCCGAGGATCGCTGCGCCGTAGGCCCAGGCACTGGTGCCGAGGTCGAGCGGCGACTTCTCGAACAGCCGCTTCCCGGAGGTCAGCGCCGCCCACGTCGTCGACACGACCAGCGCGGTCGACGCGACGGACGTCACCGCCAGGCCGGCGTGGGCCTTGCGGAAGGCGGGGCTCACCGCCCCCCGCTGGTCGGGCTCGACCGCGGCGCCCTGCCGGATCTCTGTCAGCTGCTCCTGCACGCGGCGTGCGTCGGCGGGGACCGTCTGCGGCTCGGGCAGGCGACCGTCCCTGAGCCGCCGGTGGATCACGTCGCCGACGGTGGTCAGCACGGCCGTCGCCGCCCCCAGCGCCAGCAGCGTCCGGCCGTGCCGGCCGACTCCCGGGGTGACCGGGTCTAGCACCTTCTTGGCGACGTACGGGGCGATCAGGCTGCCGAGGCCCATCGACAGGCTCGCGACGGTGTCGGCCAGCTGGTAGTCGCCGGCGCGCGTCCCCGGCTCGACCGGGTGTGAGCGCTGCCAGAGGTACTCCGCTCCCATCGCCCCGATGAATGCCGGGATCGCCGCCACTGTCAGATCGACCTTCACGCGGCCATCCTGCCCGATCCGGGCTAGGTCCCAGCCCGGCTGTCCGGCGACGGCCACTGCGGCAGAATGCCCATCGCAGTGAGGACATGCCCACTGCAGGAGCGGCTCGGGCCTGAAGGAGAGGCGCCATGAACCCCTCGGCGATGTTCGACGAGTCCGAGATCCGAGCTGCGGAGCGGCGTCTGGAGGTCTCACTCGAGGCGGAGGATCCCGTCGCGTGGGTCTTCGACTACACCGAGGACGCGGTGTTCGGAAGCGGCGAGCACGTCGTGGAAGGCCGGCCGGCCCTGCTCGACATGGCCAGGTCGATGCGAGCTCTGAGCTCGGTGTCCATCCGGCCGCTCCGGACCGAGGGCCGAGACGGGCTGGCCACGGTCTGGTGCGAGGCGACCTGGGTCAGCGGAGCGGCCGGTGACGACCCCACCGACGTCCGGGTAGGAGGGGTGATCGTCTGGCGCAAGGAGCCGGACGGCGTGTGGCGAGTCGTCATGGAGCACATCGGGTGACCACTAGCCAGGGCCGGGGGCGTGCGGCTCGGCCAGGTCCACGTCGACCAGTCCGGGCTCGCCGTGCGCGTGCAGGGCCGAGGGCTCCACACGCATGAGCCTGGCCATCCAGGCGGGCAACCACCAGTTCCACCGGCTGAAGATGACGACCAGCGACGGCACCAGCACCGCGCGGACGACCGTGGCGTCGATGAGGATGCCGACGCCGAGGCAGGTGGCGAAGACCTTGATGTCCGTGCCCGGCGCGGAGGCCAGGGCGGCGAAGGCGAAGAACAGGATGAGCGCGGCGGAGGTGACCAGCCGTCCGGTCCGGCCGATCCCGCGCACGACTGCAGCCTCGGTGGACCCACTGCGGTCGTACTCCTCGCGCATCCGGCTCAGGATGAAGACCTCGTAGTCCATCGACAGGCCGAAGAGGAACGCGAAGATCAACGGAGGCAGCCAGAAGGTCATCGCCCCGGTGGCCTCGATGCCGAACACTGCGTGCGAGCCGTTGCCGTCCTGCCAGAACCAGGTGGCCAGCCCCATCACGGCGCCCAGGCTGATCAGGTTGAGGACGACTGCCTTCAAGGGCAGCAGGACCGAGCGGAAGGTCCGCAGCAGCAGCAGGAACGTGATGAACGCGATCAGGGCGACGACGTAGGGGAAGCGGTCGTAGACCGCGTGCCGGTAGTCGACGATGGTCGCGCCGAGCCCCGCCGTACCGATGTAGCCCGGCAGCGACTGCGTGGCCGCCGTGACCGCGTCGACGACCTGGACGGAGCTCGAGTTCACGGTCTCGTCGTGGGGGATGACGTCGATGGCGGTGCGCCCGTCGGTGCCGGGCGAGTACGCCGCGGACGCGCGGATCCCGTCGACCTTCCCGGCGGCCGCTGCGATCGCCGCGGCGTCGTTCTCGTTGTCCGCCAGCAGCACGATCGGAGAGACCACGCCGGTGCCCACGCCTCCGTCGATCAAGGTCTGCAGCGTCTGGTAGGCGGGGCTCGACGTGCCCTGGGAGGCGGTGCTGGACTGCCCGAACTGGATGTTGCGGATGGGGGCGATGAGGATCGCGAGGATGAGCAGGGCGGCCCCGCCGAACAGCCAGGGCCGCTTGACGATCATCCGGGCCCACGCCGTCCACCCGCGCGACGCCGTCCCTTCCTTACGGATGCGAGGGATGTCCACCCGTGGGCCGACGGCGGCGAGCATCGCCGGCAGCAGGGTGAGAACGACGGCGACGCTGCACAACGGGATGAGCATGCCGCCGAAACCCATGCTCTGCAGCAGCGGGACCGGGATCACGACCAGCGCGATCAGGCTGATGGCGACCGTCACGCCGGAGGCGAACACCGCGTGGCCGGCGGTGCGCATGGAGATGCGCACCGCTTCGTGGTTGTAGTGCCCGTGGGCGATCTCCTCCCGCCATCGCGAGACCACCAGCAACGAGTAGTCGATCGCGACGCCCAGCCCGACCAGGGCGATCAGGAACTGCACGACGAAGCTCACGTCGGTGAAGACCGTGAGAAGCAGCACGATGAGGAATGTCGTGAGGATCGAGACCGCAGCAATGAGGAGAGGGACGAGGGCGAGGAGCGAGGCGAAGACGAAGGCGAGCACGGCCAGCGCACCGAGCGCTCCGAGCAACGTCTCCTCGAGGACGCTCGGCCCGCTGTTGCTGCCACCGCCCGACTGCAGCTGCTGGTAACCGGTCAGGCCCCCGGTGAACCCGTGCTGCTTGAGCTGGGCCGCGAACGTGTCCTCGACGGCCTTCTGGTTGGGGTCGACGAACCCCTGCGGCTGTGGCTCGTAGACGATCCCGAACGTCGTCCGGCCGTCGCTGGTGATGAACGCCTTGTCCTTGGTCCTGGAGTAGTCGACGACGCGCACCGACGGGATCTTGCGCAGGGCGTCGTACACGGCCTGCACCTCGGCGGCCGAACCCTCGACCGTCTGACCCTGGGGGACGGTCACCACGGGGACGTAGGCGGCCTGCGCCGTCGCGCCCTGGTAGGACGCGATGATCTTCTGCTCCGTCTCGTACCCCTGCTGCCCCGGCAGCGAGAAGTCATAGCTCAACCGGTTGGGTACGGCGCCGGCCGCCGCGATCCCGGCCACGAACATGACGACCCAGAACGCGAAGATCCACCGACGGTGGGCGAGCACGAACGAAGAAAGCCGCTCCATGAGACTCCTCAGGCGAGAACGGGACGGCTAGGAGGTTCAGTCCCTGGTGGGAAGCCTCGCAGCAGGCGAGCCGTCGTGACAACCGCGTATCCGAGCCTTGTCGCTCACGGCTCGCCGGCGACCTCACGGGCCAAGGCCCCGTGCTCGCGCCGCGCCCAGCGCAGCGGGACGCGGCCGGTGCGCATCCCGGTCATGGCGCTCGGGTCCTTGGTCGCCATCACGACGTGGCCGACGACGAGCAGGCCGATGGCGAGGGCGAACCAGTCGTGCACGAACGT
>JAHEXO010000039.1:0-5753 GCA_023252065.1 Nocardioides sp.
GGGGTAGGCAGGGTTCGCGACGGCCATGAAGTCGGCCGGGATCAGGCGGGTGCCCTGGTGGATCAGCTGGTAGAACGCGTGCTGGCCGTTGGTGCCCGGCTCACCCCAGAAGATCTCGCCGGTGGGGGCGGTGACCGCGCTGCCGTCGGAGCGGACGCTCTTGCCGTTGGACTCCATCGTGAGCTGCTGGAGGTACGCCGGGAAGCGATGCAGCAGCTGGGCGTAGGGCAGTACGGCGTGGGTCTCGGCGCCGAGGAAGTCGGTGTACCAGATGTTGAGCAGGCCCATCAGGACCGGCACGTTGCGCTCCAGCGGCGCGGACTCGAAGTGCTCGTCCATGGCGTGGAAGCCGGCGAGGAGCTCGCCGAACCGCGCCGGACCGATCGCCACGGCCAGCGAGGTGCCGATGGCGGAGTCCATGGAGTAGCGGCCGCCCACCCAGTCCCAGAAGCCGAAGGCGTTGGCGGGGTCGATCCCGAACGCCTCCACCTTGTCGAGCGCGGTCGAGACGGCGACGAAGTGGCGGCGTACGGCGTCAGCGGGGTCGGAGCCGCTGAGGCCGTCGAGCAGCCACGCCTTGCAGAGCCGCGCGTTGGTGAGCGTCTCGAGCGTGCCGAAGGTCTTGCTCGACACGATGAAGAGGGTGGACGCCGGGTCGAGCCCGGCCAGCGCCGTGGCGGCGTCGGTCGGGTCGATGTTGGAGATGAAGCGGCACTCGATCGCCTCGTGGCGGTAGGGCGCGAGCGCCTCGTAGGCCATCACCGGGCCGAGGTCGGAGCCGCCGATGCCGATGTTGACGACCGTGCGGATCCGCTCCCCGGTGACGCCGGTCCAGTCCCCGGAGCGGACCCGGTCGGCGAAGTCGTAGACCCGCGCCAGCACCTCGTGGACGTCGTGGACGACGTCCTGGCCGTCGACCTCGAGGGTGGTGTCGGCCGGCAGTCGCAGGGCCGTGTGCAGGACCGCGCGGTCCTCGGTGACGTTGATGTGGTCACCGCGGAGCATCGCGGTCCGTCGCTCCGGGAGACCCACCTGCTCGGCCAGCGCGACGAGGGCGGCGAGCACGTCGTCGTCGACCAGCCCTTTGGAGAGGTCGACGTGGAGGTCGGCTGCGGAGAAGGTCAGCCGGTCGACCCGGCCCGGGTCGTCGGCGAACCAGCCACGCAGGTCGGGGGTGAAGCCGACGGCGAGTGCAGCCAGCCGGGTCCAGGCCTCCGTCGTCGTGGCGTCGACGGGGGCTTCGCTCACTGGGCTGCCTCGAGGGCCGTGCTGACCGAGTCGAGCAGCTCGTCCCAGGCGGTGATGAACTTCTCGACGCCCTCCTTGATCAGCACCTGGATCACGTCGTCGTAGTCGATCCCGGCCTCGGCGAGCGCCTGCATGTGAGCCGCGGCGTCGTCGTAGAAGGGACGCACCTGGTCGCCCCTGATGTCGCCATGGTCCGCGACGGCCTTCATGGTGGCCTCGGGCATCGTGTTCACGGTGTCCTCGACCACGAGGTCGTCGACGTACATGGTGTCGCGGTAGTCGGGGTTCTTGACGCCGGTGGAGGCCCACAGCGGCCGCTGCCGGCGCGCCCCATCGGCTTCCAGGGAGGCCCAGCGCTCGCTGGCCAGGGTCTCCTCGTAGGCCTGGTAGGCCAGACGCGCGTTGGCGACGCCGGCCTTGCCCTTGAGGTCGGGATCGGTGCCGGGCCCGGAGGTGGTGGCCTCGAGCCGCTTGTCGATCTCGGTGTCGACCCGGGAGACGAAGAACGACGCGACCGAGTGGATGGTGGTCAGGTCGTGGCCGTTGTCCCGCGCCCTCTCGAGGCCGGCGAGGTGGGCGTCCATCACGTTGCGGTACTGGTCGAGGCCGAAGATCAGGGTGACGTTCACGCTGATCCCGGCTGCCAGGGTCTCCGTGATCGCAGGGCCGCCCTCCACGGTGCCGGGGATCTTGATCATCAGGTTCGGCTGGTCGACGGTCTTCCAGAGGTCGGCGGCCTCGGCGACGGTCTGCTCGGTGTCGTGGGCCAGACCGGGGGAGACCTCGATCGACACCCGGCCGTCGACACCGTCGGTCGCGTCGAAGACCGGCCGCAGGACCTGGCAGGCGTCGCGGACGTCGTCGGTGGTGATGACCCGGACGGCCTGGTCGCGGTCGGTGCCGATCGCCGCGAGCTCGCGGATCTGGGCGTCGTAGCGCTCGCCCTTGCTCAGCGCGGACTGGAAGATCGACGGGTTGGAGGTCACGCCGACGACGTGGGAGTGCTCGACGAGGTCGGCGAGGTTGCCGGTCTCGAGGCGCTCGCGCGACAGGTCGTCGAGCCAGATGGACACTCCCGCGTCGGAGAGCTGCTGCAAGCGGTCGGTCATGATGGTGCTCCTAGTCGGTAGCGCTCCGGATGCTGTCGGTGGCGGCGGCGGCGACGGCCTCCGCGGTGATGCCGAACTCCTGGTAGAGCCGCGCGTAGTCGGCGGACGCGCCGTAGTGCTCGAGCGAGACGATGCGGCCGTGGTCGCCGACGACCTCCCGCCAGCCCTGGGCGACGCCGGCCTCGACCGACACCCGCGCCTTGACCGTCGGGGGGATCACCGTCTCCTGGTAGGAAGACTCCTGGGTGTCGAACCATTCCCGGCAGGGCATCGAGACGACCCGGGCTCGGACGCCGTCGGCGGCGAGGAGCTCGCGGGCACGCACCGCCAGCTGGACCTCCGAGCCGGTGCCGACCAGGACGACGTCGGGCAGGCCACCGTCGACGTCGAGCAGGACGTAGCCACCGCGGTGGACGTTGCTGGTGTCGCTGTAGCCGTCCTCCCCCCGTGGGTACGTCGGGAGGTTCTGGCGGGACAGGACGAGCCCGGCCGGACGGAGGTTCTCCTGGACGGCGCGCCAGCAGGCGGCGGTCTCGTTGGCGTCGGCCGGGCGTACGACGTCGAGCCCGGGGATCGCGCGGAGCGCGGCGAGGTGCTCGACCGGCTGGTGGGTCGGGCCGTCCTCGCCGAGGCCGATCGAGTCGTGGGTCCAGACGTAGGTGACCGGCAGCCCCATCAGCGCGGCCAGCCTGACGGCGCCACGCATGTAGTCGGAGAACGTCAGGAACGTGCCGCCGAAGACCCGGGTGCCGCCGTGGGCGGCGATGCCGTTCATGATCGCGCCCATGCCGTGCTCACGGATGCCGAAGTGGAGCACCCGACCGGCCAGCGGGTCGGCCTTCCACATCTTCGTGGCGCGGTTGGTCGGCAGGAAGGAGGGCGCCCCTTCGATGGTCGTGTTGTTGGAGCCGGCGAGGTCGGCGGACCCGCCCCAGAGCTCGGGGAGGGTCTCGGCCATCGCGTTGATCACGTCACCGGAGGCGACGCGCGTCGCCACCCCCTTCTCGTCAGCGGGCCACTCGGGGAACTTGCTGTCCCAGCCGTCCGGCAGGCCGCGGGTCTGCAGCCGGTCGAACAGGGCGGTGTCGGCCGAGGGCTTGCGCGCCCACGCGGCGTACGCCGTGTCCCAGTCGGCCTGGGCGGCCTTGCCCCGCTCGACCGCCTTGCGCGTGTGCTCGAGCACCCCGGTCGGCACCTCGAAGGTCTGGTCGGGGTCGAAGCCGAGCACCTTCTTGGTCGCGGCGACCTCGTCGGCCCCGAGCGCCGAGCCGTGGGCCTTGCCGGTGTTCTGGGCGTTGGGTGCGGGCCAGGCGATGATCGTGTGCAGCACGATGAAGCTCGGCTTGTCGGTGACCGCGTGCGCCTTGCGGATGGCGTCGTAGAGGGCCGGCACGTCCTCGACGTAGGTCGTGCCGTCGTGGGTCCAGTCGACGTGCTGGACGTGCCAGCCGTAGGCCTCGTAGCGCGCGCCGACGTCTTCGCCCAGCGCGATGTCGGTGTTGTCCTCGATCGAGATCCGGTTGTGGTCGTAGATCACCGTGAGGTTGCCGAGCTCCTGCACGCCGGCGATGGCCGAGGCCTCGGCCGAGACGCCCTCCTCGATGTCGCCGTCGGAGCACAGGGCGTAGATCTGGTGGTCGAACGGCGAGTCACCCATCGACGCGTTGGGATCGAGCAGCCCGTGCGTTCGGCGCGCGGCCATCGCCATGCCGACCGCGTTGCCGATGCCCTGCCCGAGCGGCCCGGTGGTGGTCTCCACGCCCGCCGTGTGGCCGTACTCCGGGTGGCCGGGCGTCTTGCTGCCCCACGTACGCAGCGCCTTGATGTCCTCCAGCTCGAGGCCCCACCCGCCGAGGTAGAGCTGGAGGTAGAGGGTCAGGCTGGAGTGCCCGCAGGACAGGACGAACCGGTCACGGCCCGGCCAGTGGGGGTCGGCGGGGTTGTGCCGCATCACCTTCTGGAAGAGCAGGTAGGCAGCGGGCGCCAGGCTCATCGCCGTACCGGGGTGGCCGTTGCCGACCTTCTGCACGGCGTCCATCGCCAGCACCCGGACGGTGTCGACCGCCTGCTCGTCCAGCTCGTTCCAGTCCAGCTCGGTCGGGGTCGTGGTCACGCGCTGTGTCCCTTTCCGCGGGGGTGTCGGGGTGCCTCGGACGGCCGCGTCTCGGGCGTCTCCGAGCCTACTCAGGTAGCGCTATAGACTGCGAGCGCGTCCTGCCTTCCTGGTCGCCTCTTGGTCACCACCACCGATCTCCCCTGTACCCGAGGAACCACGTGACATACGTCGGCCACCGAGCACCGGCCGTTTCGCCGGACCTGCCTCGGGGGACCGACCCCACGTCCGGGTCCGCCAGGCTCCGCGACGTCGTCGCGGCCTACGTCGGGCTGACCAAGCCGCGGGTCATCGAGCTGCTGCTGCTGACCACGGTGCCGGTGATGTTCTTCGCCGCCGGGGGAGTCCCCGACCTCGGGCTCGTCGTGGCGACGGTCGTGGGCGGCGCCCTGTCGGCCGGCTCCGCCTCGGCCCTCAACTGCCTCTACGACCGTGACATCGACGAGCAGATGCGCCGGACGCGGCGCCGGGCCCTGCCGCGCCACATCGTCACCCCGGTCGCCGCGCTGGTGTTCGGGATCGCGCTCGGCGTGGTCGCGACCGCCATCCTCTGGTGGTTCGTCAACCCGCTGTCGGCCCTGCTGGCGCTGGCGGCCGAGTGCTTCTACCTGTTCGTCTACACAATGCTGCTCAAGCGCCGTACGACGCAGAACATCGTGTGGGGCGGGCTCGCCGGCTGCTTCCCGGCGCTGATCGGCTGGACCGCCGTGACCGACCAGCTGGCCTGGGCGCCCGTGGTGCTGTTCCTCGTGGTCTTCTTCTGGACGCCGCCGCACACCTGGGCGCTGGCCCTGCGCTACCGCGAGGACTACGCCGGGGTCGACGTACCGATGCTGCCCGCGGTGGCCAACGCCGAGACCGTGGCCCGGCAGGTCGTCCTCTACTCCTGGGCGATGGTGCTGACGTCGCTGCTGCTGTGGCCGGTCGCCGACACCGGCTGGTTCTACCCGGTCGCTGCGCTGGCGCTCGGGGCGGTCTTCCTGGTGCAGGCCCACGCGATGTGGTCACGCAGCCGCGGCACCGAGGACCTCGCCGTGATCCGCCCCATGGTGCTGTTCCACTCCTCCAACCTCTACCTCTCGCTGCTCTTCGTCTCCGTCGCGCTCGACCCGCTGCTCACCCGCTGAACCGGCCCGGGATGCACCGCCCCATCGAGAAATTCGGCGGTGCAGGCAACCAAACCGCCGTAGCGTGCGTCTCACGGGGTACGACGGTTGGCCTGTCCACGGGGGTCTAGGCCAACCGTCGTCCATCCTGCAATCAGACGGTTCGGTCGCTGGAGT
>JAHEXO010000039.1:5763-10007 GCA_023252065.1 Nocardioides sp.
TGTCACAATGCGTCCGTCCCATCTCCGAGAGCGCGGGGGAGCACAGATGCGTTCGTGGATTCTCGGACTGCTGGCCACGGTCACCGTGGTCTCTCTTGCGGCGCTCTCGACCGCGGCGGCGCCCGCGGACACCGCCCCGAAAGCGGCCTCGAGCACGACCACGACCACCCGGTCCGGCCTGGCCCGAGCCGCTGCTCCACACCACTTCATCGTCAACGCGCGGCGTCCCAACGCGGTGAAGAAGCTCGGCTTCGACATCATCGACACCGGCACCTTCTCCGCGCAGATCGACGCGCTGCCGACCGGCACCCAGGCGATGGTGTGGCTCGGTCAGAAGTGCCCCGCGGCGGTCGACAACGCCTTCCGCAGCGTCGTCAACCGGCTCGCCACCGATCGTCGGGTCTACGGCTACTTCCTCTCCGACGAGCCGCACATCTCCGACTGCCCGAAGGGGCCCGCCCACCTCAAGGCGAGGTCCAGCTACATCGACCGGCGCAGCAACGGCCGGCAACGGACCTTCATGGTGCTGTCGAAGACCGACCCCACCAGCTACCACGCGTTCCGTCCGCGGGCCAGCGGTATCGACCTGTTCGGGATCAACCCCTACCCCTGCTCGATCAGCCACCCGAGCTGCATCTACTCACTGATCAGGCTGCGCGTCCGCAACGCGCTCCACGCCGGCATCCCGCGGTCGCGGATCGTGCCGTCCTACCAGACCTTCGGCCAGGAGCGGATCGCCGGTCACTACTACAACCTGCCGAAGCCCTACCAGCTCAAGCGGATGCTGAACATCTGGTCCAACCTGGTCCCGCACCCCAAGCTCGACTTCACCTACGGCTGGGGCCACCAGGTCACCTCCAACCCGACGCTGGTCGACTCCTCCCAGCTGCAGGACCTGATGCACCGCTACTTCAAGGGCTGACGCGACCCGCCGGGGCCCGATGGTGACATCGGAGCCTTCGTCTGAGACAGTCCTTCCCGGACACTCGTTGGGGGACCCGACGAAGGAGCCTCATGCTCAAGTCAATGCTCGGACTACTGCTCGCGGGCGGTGTGGCCGCGACCGCGGCCTACGCCGGCAACCCCGCGGCCGCCGCACACCCTCCCGTGCCCGACCGGACCGTGTCCCGGTCGCTGCCGGCACCCACCACCAGTCATCACTACATCGCCAACATCGGCGACCCGAAGGTCGCGGCGCGCTGGGGCTTCACGATCCTCGACACCGGCACCTGGCCCGGCGCGGTCCGGGCACTGCCGAAGGGGACGATGGCCCTGGTCTACATCGGCCAGGACTGCCCGACCCGCGCGAACGCGTCGTTCCGCCACCAGATCAACCGGCTCGCCTCGAACAAGCGGGTCTTCGGCTACTACCTCGCCGACGAGCCGGTGATCAGCGGCTGCCCCGGTGGGCCGGCAGCGCTGGCGACCCGGACGAGGTACATCCGGCACGCCAGCGGCGGGAAGCAGAAGACGTTCATCGTGGTCGACGACCCCAAGGTCGCCCACGCCTACCGCCCCCACGTGACCCACCTGACCATGGTCGGCATCGACCCCTACCCGTGCTCGGTGGACGACCCCGCCTGTGACTTCACCAAGATCCGGCACGACCTCAACGCCACCATCCGGGCCGGGGTGCCGCTGGGTCGGATCGTCCCGGTCTACCAGGGCTTCGGGCAGGAGAACACGAAGAGCCCCTACTACACGCTGCCCACGACCGCGCAGATGACCACGATGATCCATCGCTGGGCGGCGCTGGTCCCGCACCCGAAGATGGACTACGTCTACTCCTGGGGGCACCAGAGCTCGTCGAACCCGACGCTGCGCGACTCCCCGGGCCTCAAGCAGCTGTTCAAGACGTACTTCGCGGGGTGAGGGGCCTACCCCGATCGGCGTAGCCGGGCTCGTCCTCCTGTGCGATGCCCAGGGGGACGAGCGGCGGCGACGATGGCCGTATGCCGGGGGGCTCGTTCGTCACAGCGCTGGGTCATGCAGGTCTGCGGATCGACGCGCCCGGAATACGGGTCCTGGCCGACCCGTGGGTCTCCGAGGGCGGCGCCTTCCTGGGGTCGTGGTTCCCGTTCCCGGACAACAGCCACCTGCGGGGGCCGTTGCTCGAGGACGTCGACGTCGTGAGCGTGTCCCACGAGCACCTCGACCACCTGGACCTCGAGCTCCTGGCCGGGCTCGACCCAGAGATCCCGATCGTCGTACCGCGTTACCCGTCGACCATCCTCCAGCGGCGGCTGCGCGCGGCCGGTCGGAAGCACGTCGTCGTGCTGGACGCCTGGGAGCGCTACCCGCTCGGTGACCGCGGCGACTGGATGACCGTGATTCCCGAGATCTGCCCGATGACCCACGACGCGGCGGTCCTCTTCCACGTCGGCGGGCGCACCGTCCTGCACTGCAACGACGCGCGGATCTCGCTGGCCCAGGTGCGTCGCGCGATCGTGATGGCCGGGCGGCCGATCGACCTGATGGCGGTGCAGATGTCGGGCGCCAGCTGGCACCCGGTCTGCTACGAGTACGACGACGACGACGACCGGACCCGGATCAACGAGCTCAAGCGGGTCGGCAAGCTCAAGGCGGTCACCCGGCTGGTGCGGTCGGTCGCACCCGCGGTCGTGATCCCGTACGCCGGGCCGCCCTGCTTCCTCGACGACGACCTGTTCGAGCACAACAGCCGGCTGCGTGCCGACGGCGACCCCGGCATCTTCCCGGACCAGGACCACGCCCTGAGCTGGCTGCGGGACCGGCTGCCGACCCAGTCGAGCGCCTACCTGCTCCCGGGCGACACCCTCGACCTGGTCTCCCACGACGTCGAGCGGGACTCCCAGTGGGACGGTTTCCGCCTCGACACCGGCCCCGAGGAGCGGAGGCGCTACCTCGAGCAGTACGCCGATCGCCGACGCCCGGCGATCGAGCAGGTCTGGGCGCAGCACCCGGTGCCGGCGGACGACGGCACCCTGGCGGAGGACTTCAGGGCGCACTTCGAGAGCCTGGGGCGGCTGTCGCAGTACTTCCTGGCCCGCGCCGGGCTCACCGTCCGGTTCGAGGTGCTCGGCCCCGGAGGAGGCACCTGGGACGCCCACGTCGGGCCCGACCGGATGTGGGTCGACCTCGAGGGGACGGCGGAGACGGTGGACTACCGGCTGCGACTCGACGGACGCTGGCTGGCCAGCGTCGTGCGGGGTCAGACCCGGTGGGAGGAGCTCCTGCTGTCACTGCGCTTCTCCGCGCGGCGCGAGCCCGACATCTACAACGACTACCTGGTCGGGCTCCTCAAGCACGCCGACCTCGAGGCCCTGCGCGCCGTCGAGGCGTACGAGCTGACCCGTCGCGAGCACGAGACCATCACGATCCGGCACCGCGGCCGCGACCTCCGTGTCAGCCGCTTCTGCCCGCACGGCACCGAGGACCTGGCCGAGACCGGTGTGGTCGTCGGCGGCGTCCTGCGCTGCCTGGGCCACAACTTCGAGTTCGACCTCGACACCGGGGCGTGCGTCAACGCACGGTGCGACCCGTTGCAGGTGACGGTCGACGCCTAGCCCGCCTGGGCGGGCCGGGCGGACTCGACGACGACCGTGGTCTCGATGGTGTGCAGCCCCAGTACGTAGAGCGCGGTCAGCCAGAGGTAGCTCAGGGTGCGGCTCAGGCGCGGGTCGGTGAGGTAGTCCAGGTCTGCGTCGACGCGCAGCGGCACCAGCCGGGTGAGGTACCACTGCTCGACGTCCCAGCCCGGGGGCGGGACGGCCGACGACTCGCGGTAGCGCAGCTGGCTGGGCCCGGTCAGGCCGGGCCGCGCCATCAGGATGAAGCGGCACGACTCGGGGTACGCCGCGGCCAGGTCGGTGGCCTCGGGGCGGGGTCCGACCAGCGTCATCTGCCCGCGCAGCACGTGCCAGAGCTGCGGCAGCTCGTCGATCGCGGTACGACGCAGGACCCGGCCCACGCGGGTGATCCGGGCATCGGTGGCCGAGGTGACCGTCGGCCCGGTCGACGACACGCGCATGGTGCGCAGCTTGAGGATCGAGAAGGGGACGTCGCCCTCTGCGACGCGCTGCTGGCGGTAGAACACCGGACCGCCGTCGCCGAGCCGGATCAGCACCGCAGCGACTGCGAGGAGCGGGAGGGCGAGCAGCAACAGGAGGGCTGAGACGAGCACGTCGAGGGCCCGTCGGAGGGCCCCGACGTGGAAGCTGTCGGGCGTCACCAGGACGACGTCCTGGTCGGAGCTGCGGCGCACG
>JAHEXO010000456.1 GCA_023252065.1 Nocardioides sp.
CGCGCTACCGCGCGATGGAGGCGCACGGCGGCGTCCAGGGCGGCTACCTCGACACCTTGTTGATGCCGCTGCTGCGATCTCTCCGGGGCGACCGGCTCTGGGTCTGCGAGTACGACGTCGACTTCACCGGCCGCTGGGACGAGCTCTTCGGGCGCTACGCCGACCTCGACGCCGACCTCCTCACCACCCACCTGATGTATCGCAGCGAGCACCCGCAGTGGACGCACTGGCAGCGTGCGGGCGCACCCGACTGGGTGCCCGAGGACCGATGGGTCCGCTCACTGCACCCGCTGATGCGGGTCTCCCGCCGCCTGGTGAACGCCTACTGCGTCGCGATGGCCGACGAGGCCTGGCGCGGGCACTACGAGTTCACGCTGCCCACCGTCGCGCTGGCCGCCGGGCTGCGCGTCGAGGACCTCGGTGGGGAGACCTCGTTCACGCCCGAGGAGCGGTGGGGAACGACGTACGTCGGCAAGACCTCTGCGGGCCGACGCCCCGGGATGACGTTCGGCTTCCGCCCGGTGCGCCGCCACTACTTCGAGGAGCGACCCGAGACCTTCGACCTGCCGGGCATGCTCTACCACCCGGTCAAGCCCGGGGTCCGGGCGTGGACCCGGGAGACCAGGAACGTCAGGTAGCGGGGTCGGGGGTCGCCGCGGCCGCACGGGCCTCGCGGTGTCGCCTCCGGTTGGTGCGCAACCGCTTGCGCAGGCGCTCGGCCGACTCCGCCGAGAGCTCGACCCCGACCCGATTGGTGACGTCCAGGAAGGCGCGGGTCCAGCCACCGACCCGGCGCTGCTTCACCACGAGGTCGAGCATCAGCTCGAGGTCACCGACCCGCCGGTCGGCGGTGGTGAAGGCCCGCGAGGAGTCGTCCGGCACCCAGCCCGACGCCTGCTCGTCGTGCAGACGGTGGTCGATCAGCACCGCGTCGAGGTTGGTGCGCTGGCGGAACGCCGTGGCCAGCAGAGCGACCCAGAAGTCGTGGGAGATCGTGGAGTCGGCCGGCGGCCAGCCCCACAGCTCGGTGAGCTCCCGGGTCACCGCGAGGGTGCAGCCCTTGAAGGCCACCGCCCGGCTGAGCCCGCGACGTCCGAGGACGGCGTACGCCGAGGGCTCGAGCTCCGCGCCGTCGGCCGTCATGAGCGCGAAGTCGTGGAAGATCGCCTGCGGCTCGCCGGGCTGCCAGGCCTCCGCAACGGTCTCGAGCTTGGCCGGCCGCCACTCGTCGTCCTGGTCGGCGAAGAACAGGAGGTCGCCGGTGCAGTGCCGGGCGGCGGTCACGAAGTTCCGGGCGTAGCCGAGCCGTTCGGCTCCGTCGAGCACGGTGACGGGGAACCGCGCCCGGGCCGCGAAGGCACGCAGGATCTCGACGGTCCGGTCGGTCGACCCGTCGTCGCGGACCACGAGCTCGCGGGGCTCGAAGGTCTGGTCGGCCAGGCTCTGCAGCTGCCGCGGCAGGTAGGTCTCGCCCTGGTAGGTCGCCATCGCGATGGACACCGACGGACGGCGGCGCCGAGAGCTCCAGGCAGCCATGTCGTCACCCTAGGGGGCAACGTCAGCCCGCGGTGCGACTGCCTACGGGCGCGACCAGAGGCGTCGCGCCCTGCGCTCGAGTGCGCGGATCCGTCGACGAGCCCAGGGGGAAGGTGGCGAGAGACCCGCTGTCATCCCCCCGAGTAGGGCCGTGCGGCCCTAGCCGCCGGTCGTCAGTCGGCGATGCGGTTGCCCTGCTCGTCCCAGTGGGCCTCGACCTTCTTGCTCGGCTGCACCCGGGGCGGCTCGCCAGGCATCTTCGGGTAGTCCGGTGGGTAGTTGAGCTCGACGCTTCCCTGCTCCTCGAACAGCCGCAGCAGCGGCTCGATCGAGAACTGCTCGTCGTCGATGCCGGCCCACGGGTCGCCGTCCTGCAGCCGCTCGGGCACGCTGAACAGGTGGTACGCCGCCGGGTCGGTCACCCCGGCCAGCTCATCCCAGGCCATGGGGGTCGAGACCGGTGCGCCGGGGATCGGCCGGAGGGAGTACGCCGAGGCCATGGTGCGGTCGCGGCAGTTCTGGTTGAAGTCGACGAAGATCCGCTCCCCGCGCTCCTCCTTCCACCACGCCGTGGTCACGCCGTCGTCGCGCTTGGCGAGCTCGCGGCCGAAACCGATCGCGGCATGCCGGACGTCGCCGAACTCCCACCGCGGCTCGATCCGCACGAAGACGTGGACGCCGCGGTTGCCACTGGTCTTGGGATAGCCACGGAGGCCGAGCTCCTCGAGGAGCTCCCGCGCGACCCCGGCGACCCGCACGGCGTCCGCGAACGTCGTACCGGGCTGGGGGTCGAGGTCGATCCGGAGCTCATCGGGGCGGTCGACGCTGGTCGGGTCGTCGAGGGCGCGCCGGACCGGCCAGGGATGGAAGGTCAGGGTGCCCATGTGGGCGCACCAGACCGGCACCGCGATCTCGGTCGGGCAGATCTCGTCGGCCTTGCGGCCGCTGGGGAAGGTGATCTCGACCGACTCGAGGTAGTCGGGCGCCCCCTTGGGGACCCGCTTCTGGTAGAACGCATCGGCGTCCTTGTCCATGGGTCCGGTGGCCAGCTTCATACCCGGCCGGACACCGGAGGTCCACCTCTCGAGTGCGGTCGGCCGGTCGCGCAGGGCGCGCATCAGCCCGTCGCCCACGCTCGCGAAGTACTGCGCCACCATCAGCTTGGTGACCTCGGGGGTGCGCTCGGTCGCCTCGTAGATCACCCGGTCGGGACTGCTGACGCGGACGGCACGGTCGCCGTCCGGTCCCGGGACGACGACTTCCGCTGCGGGCGTCTTCGGCATGCGGTCAGGCTAACCGGGCGCCAGACTGACGCCATGGACCGACGGCTCCGGCTGGCAGTCGACGCGAGCGTCGCGTGGTACGACGACGTCCACGCCCTCCACGGCATCCCGGTGCACGTCGGCCAAGGTCTGTGGGCCACGCTCGGCCAGACCATCCCCTGGCACTCGGCGGCCAAGACGGTCGAGCCGGGGGTCTCGGCCGAGCGGGTCGTCGACGCAGTGTCGGCGCTCCCCCACTGCGCCGTGGCTGACTCGTTCGGCGACCTCGCCCTCGACGCGCGCGGCTTCACCCTCCTGCTCGAGGCCACCTGGGTCCACCTAGAGCGGGCGCCTGACGAGGGCCTTCCCGACGGTTGGTCGATGATCGCCGACGCGGA
>JAHEXO010000457.1 GCA_023252065.1 Nocardioides sp.
GGCTTGGCTCGATCGGCGGTCAGCGGCATCAGCCGCTTCCCCTCCCCACCGGCCAGGACGATGGCGAGGACCCTCTTCCGCGTGCTCGGGCTCATGCAGGCACGTTATCGACCCCGCCGCTCGATGCCACGCGGCGCCCGTCTCGAAACCACCGGGGCGGATCCGGGGCAGGAGTAGCGTCCGGGCGTGCGCGTCGACATCCTCACCAAGGAGTACCCGCCCGCGATCTACGGCGGAGCGGGGGTCCACGTGGCCGAGCTGGTCCGCGCCCTGCGCGGGCTGCCCGACCTCGACGTGCGGGTGCAGGCGTTCGGCGAGGCGCGCGACGAGGCCGGCGTCGCGGCGTACGCCGACCTGCCGGAGCTGGCCCAGGCCAACGCTGCCCTGCAGACCCTCGGGGTCGACCTGGCGATCGCGGCCGGCTGCGAGGGCACCGACCTCGTGCACTCCCACACCTGGTACGCCAACCTCGGCGGCCACCTGGCCGGCCTGCTCTACGGCGTCCCGCACGTCGTCACCGCGCACTCCCTGGAGCCGTTGCGACCGTGGAAGGCAGAGCAGCTGGGCGGCGGGTACGCCGTCTCGTCGTTCGCCGAGCGGACGTCCTACCTCGGCGCGAGCGCGGTGATCGCCGTGTCCGCGGCGATGCGCGACGACGTCCTGAACGCCTACCCCGACGTCGACCCGGCCAAGGTGCACGTCGTCCACAACGGCATCGACACCGAGGGCTGGTCCCGCGTCGACGACCCCGACCGAGTGCGCCGGCAGGGTGTCGACCCCGACCGCCCGTCGGTCGTCTTCGTCGGGCGGATCACCCGGCAGAAGGGCCTGCCGCTCTTCCTGCGCGCCTGCCGCGAGCTGCCGCCCGACGTCCAGCTCGTCCTCTGCGCCGGTGCCCCCGACACCCCGGAGATCCAGGCCGAGGTCGAGGGCCTCGTCGCCGAGCTGGCCCAGACCCGGGAAGGCGTGGTCTGGATCCGCGAGATGCTCCCGCGCCCCGACGTGGTCGCGCTGCTCTCGGCGGCGACCGCCTTCGTCTGCCCGTCGATCTACGAGCCGCTCGGCATCGTCAACCTCGAGGCGATGGCCTGCGAGACCGCCGTCGTCGCCACCGCTACGGGCGGCATCCCCGAGGTGGTGGTGCAGGGAGAGACCGGGCTCCTGGTGCCGATCGAGCAGGCCACCGACGGGACCGGCACCCCCATGGACCCCGACCAGTACGTCGCCGACTTCGCCGAGGCACTGACCTCCGTGGTCAGCGACCCCGACCGGGCGGCTGCGATGGGCAGGGCCGGTCGGCAGCGGGCCATCGAGTCGTTCTCGTGGGGCGCGATCGCCGAACAGACCCGCGCCATCTACGACGGGCTCACCCGCTAGCGCGACCCGCAACGAGTAGTCCTGGGAGTACTGCGAGGAAGGGGTCAATTGACCCCTTCCTCGCAGTACTCACCGGACACCTTCGGTCAGCAGCAGTCCGGGCCGGCCGCGACGGGTTCGCAGGCGATGCCCCTCCACCGGTCCGAACCAGGCGCCGGGCGGCTCGAGCGCGAACAGCGTGCGACCGCGCTCGTGGTCGGACCAGACTCCGACCGCGTCCGCCCCGAGGAGGACGAACCCGAACATCGTCGCCACCCAGGGCAGACGGCCGTGCCCGGCGATCCGGGCAGCCAGCAGCGCGCGCGACATCTCCGTCATCGAGGGTTGGTCGGACAGCGACTCCCGCGCCTCGGGCCAGGGCCCGGTCACGTCGACCGTCGCCGCCCGGCCGAGCCGGGCGACGTACAGCCCAGCGGGCACCACCCGGGTGACCTCGCGAGCCTCGAGCTCCGGCCGGGTCGCAAGGCCCAGCACCGCATCCTCGTCGTAGCCGACCGCGCCACCGAGGGGGGTCCCGGGACCGGCCACACCGGTGCGCAGCAGGAGCCGCGTCTGGTCGACCGTGAGACCGGCGAAGGCGAGGACGTCGGCCGCGTCACGCACCGAGAGCAGCATCCGAGCAGGCTAGGCAGCTCGGGGCCGGACGCGCCTCGTCCTCGGCCGAGCCTGTGGAGAGCCGCCTCGCCGGGCGGTCAGGTCCAGCCGCGACGGGCGGCCTGGTGCCCGAGCTGGAGCCGGGTGTCGACGCCGGCCCGGTCCATCAGGTGGCGGACCCGGCGCTGCACCGTGCGCAGCGAGATGTCGAGCTGCGAGCCCACGGCCTGGTCGGTGAGCCCGGCCAGCAGCAGTGAGAGGACGGTGGCGTCGAGGGGCTCGAGGGTGTCTCCGGCACGCTCGCCGAGGAGCCCGCCGGCCCCGGAGCCAGCATCGTCGACAGAGGCAACGCCGTCGGCGGAGGCAACACCGTCACCGGAGGCAGCAGGCTGCGCGTCCACCCCCGGCAGCACCAACCGGGTCGACGCCTGCCACACCAGCTCGAAGTGGCTACGCAGGGCGTCGAGCAGCGGGCTGCTGTGGATGAGCAGCGCCCCGGGGCCCTGCCGCTCGCCGTCCGAGGTCAGCGGCACCAGGCCCAGGTCACGGTCGACGATCATCAGCCGCACCGGGAGCTGCTTGGCCACCCGGAGCTGCATCCCGCGATCCACCGACTTCCCGGCCTCGGAGACGAAGCCCGGCCGTTCGAGCACGGCACGCTCGAGGACGACCCGGTAGCGGACGCCGCGTGCCTGGGCGACGGTCTCGTCCTCGTCGTTGTCGTCGTTCGAGACGACGGCGATGCCGGCCCGGACGAACAGCTGGATCTCCTCGCGCGCCGACCGCTGGAGCTGCGCGAACCGGTGGGCCACGGCCTCGGCTCCGCGGACCACGTCGATGACGTCGCCCGAGCCACGCTCGGCGACGGCCTGGCGGTAGAGCCCGTTCAGCGCCTCCAGGTCCAGCTCGGCACGGCGCAGCTCCTGCTGCCGCTCCACCATCAGGGCGCCGAGGGCCACCGCGGGCGGCGAGGCGACGAAGTCGCCCCCCGGAGCCCGGGCAACCAGGCCCTTGGCCTCGAGCATCGCCAGCACCCGCGTCGCGTCGAACAGGTCGAGCCCGATCCCGTCGGCGACGCCGGCCGCCGAGCCGGGTGACCGTTCCACGAGGAAGCGGTAGGCCCGCTCCTCCTCTTCGTCGAGTCCCAGCACATCGAGCATGGTGTCGTCCTTCTCCCTCGCCTGGACCAGGCGGCCCTGGCTGGAATACGACGTGACGCATTC
>JAHEXO010000458.1 GCA_023252065.1 Nocardioides sp.
AGGGCCGTCAGGAGCACCGCGACGACGGCTCCGGCGCCGATCAGGAGTGCCGAGCGGTGGCGCGACAGCGTCCTCATCGCGCTCCCACCGGCTGGTGCGCGAGCTCGTCGTCGAGACCGAGCACCAGCCGGGCCTGGTCGTCGGTGGCCGGGCGCTCGCCGTAGAGGGTGGCGTCGAAGAGGTCGGCCGCAGCCGTGATCCGGCGCCCGTGCCCGTCGTACGACGTGGCGAGCAGGGCTGCGATCTCGTGGGCGGTCGCCCCGCGCCGGTCGTCGAGGCGACCGCGCTCGATCTGGCGTGCCGCCAGGGCGCGGAAGCCGTCGACCACCGCGTCGGCGAACCGGCCGGCCGCGAGCGCCTCCTCGGCCCGGCGGCGCAGCTGTGCGGCCGTCGGCCGGTCGGCCGCGAGCACCCCCTCGGCCCGGGGCCGCCGACGCCGGCGGTCGCGGCGTAGCTGCGAGAGGAGCAGGATCAGGCCGACCACGAGGACCAGCACCACCACGATCGTGACGAGGGCGCTGAGCAGCGACGACGCGGACGCGGTGTCGACCCCGCCGCGGAACAGCCGGCCGGCCCAGGCCAGGAGCCGGTTCCACAGGTCGTTGCGGTGGTACTCCCCGCGCAGGAGCTCCTCGCGCAGCAGCCGCCGGCCCCCGTCGCCGGAGGGGTCCAGCGGCGGTCCGGGTGCCGACGTCAGCAGGGGCGACATCAGGGGACGGGAGCTCCGGCCCGGCTCAGCAGCTCGACGTCGTAGGCCTCCTTGCGGATGCGCTGGTCGATGTAGAGCAGCGCCACGACCGCCGCGGAGAACGGCTGCAGCACCGCCGAGGTGAGCACGGTGCCGATCGAGGTCAGCAGCACGTAGGCCTGCAGGCCGTGGCTGCTGTCACCGGTCAGCAGGAGCTGGCCGGCGATGCTGAACGGCGCTCCGAGGATGCTGCCCGCGAAGCCGACGACGAGGGCGGTCAGCAGGAGGAGCCCCAGCAGCCGCCAGAACTGTCGTGCACTCAGCCGGACCGCGCGCGAGATCGCCCCGAACACCCCGGCCGGCTCCAGCATCAGGGCCGGTACGGCGAGCGCGCGCACGCGCACGGTGAACAGGGCGTAGAACACGACCAGCACGGGCACCAGGATCAGGGCGGCGAGCACGGTCGTGCCGAGCGTGGTGTTGAGCGCGAACAGGAGGATCACCCCCGCCACCACCGCGATCGCCACCAGCCCGACCAGCCCGAGCAGGAACGACATCCCGAGCAGCCGCCAGCGCTTGCCGCGGGTCGCGGCCCACGCCTCACCGATGGTCAGGGTGCGGCCCACCGCGGCGGCGGAGGTGACGTGGGCGACCATGCCGGACACGTAGAGCAGCCCGATCGAACGCAGCTGGGCACCGATCAGGAGGCCGGCGACCGCGCTGACCAGGCCGACCAGCTGGTCGTGGGACAGCGTGTCGCCGGGACCTTGTGGCGAGAGCCCGCCGGTGGATCCGGTCAGCAGGGTGAACAGCGCCGGCACCAGGGTCGCGACCGCCGCGACCAGCACCGCCGCCCCGATCGTGGCCTTCGGGTTGTAGCGGATGATCTTGAACGCGCCGTCGTAGAGGTCGCCCAGGCCGAGCGGGCGCAGCGGGATCGCGCCGGGCTTGTGCGCCGCGAGCTGGCGGTACGGCGGCGGGGGCTGCTGCGGGTAGGGCTGCCACCCGGACTGCCCGGGCGCGGCGAACTGCCCCCACCCCGGCTGCGGGGCGGGCGGATGGTGAGGCTCCCACCCCGGCGGCGGGACCTGCGGCTCGCCCCAGCCCGGTGGTGGTGGCTGGTATCCCGACACGGCGGTTCACTCCTCGCACGGGCTGGGACCGGGGGGAGCCCGTCCCGTGCCGGACCCCCGTGGGCCGCCATCCTGTCAGGTACGACGCCCTGGCGGGGGTGGGCCGCGGCCGTGGTCCGGCGGAGGTGGGCCGACGGATTTGGCGCACGCGGGGACATCTGTCAGGATTGTCCGGTTGCTCCGGCGGGTTGCCGGGGTGCGTTGCACTTGACTGTTGAATCGCGTCTCCCGCTGGTTCGTGGTCGCCGTGCGTCGCGCCGAACCTGGAGACCCGATGGTCCGACCCCGGTCGGACACCCACCAACACGATGCAGGAATCCTCGCAAGGGAGATCTGTGTGCCGCGGACACCGCGACACGCCCGACCTCGGGGGTCGGAGGATCGAGCGGGCGGGGCAACACAAACGGACGGCCCGACCGGGGTCGTACGAACGGATGCGGCAAGCACGAACGAAGAGGACGAGAGAGACCTATGGCGGGACAGAAGATCCGCATCAGGCTCAAGGCCTATGACCACGAGGTGATCGACACCTCGGCGCGCAAGATCGTGGACACCGTCACCCGCACGGGTGCCAAGGTCGCCGGCCCGGTGCCGCTGCCGACCGAGAAGAACGTCTACTGCGTCATCCGCTCGCCCCACAAGTACAAGGACTCGCGCGAGCACTTCGAGATGCGCACCCACAAGCGGCTGATCGACATCATCGACCCCACGCCCAAGACCGTCGACTCCCTGATGCGCCTCGACCTGCCGGCCGGTGTCGACATCGAGATCAAGCTCTGAGGCTTCCTGACATGACGATCGAACGAAACGTGAAGGGGCTGCTGGGCACCAAGCTCGGCATGACCCAGGTCTGGGACGAGAACAACCGCGTCGTCCCAGTGACCGTCGTGGCGGCGTCCACCAACGTCGTGACCCTGGTCCGCAAGCCCGAGACCGACGGCTACAACGCCATCCAGGTCGGCTTCGGCGAGGTCGACAGCCGCAAGGTCACCAAGCCGGTGGCCGGGCAGTTCGTCAAGGCCGGCGTGACGCCCCGTCGCCACGTCGCCGAGATCCGCACCGCCGACGCGGGCTCCTACACCGTGGGCCAGGAGCTGGCCGTCGACACTTTCGCCGCGGGCGAGGAGATCGACGTCACCGGCACCACCAAGGGCAAGGGCTTCGCCGGTGTCATGAAGCGTCATGGCTTCCACGGCGTCGGCGCCTCCCACGGTGCCCACCGCAACCACCGCAAGCCGGGCTCCATCGGCGCCTGCGCGACCCCCGGTCGCGTGTTCAAGGGCGTCCGGATGGCCGGGCGCATGGGGACCGACACCGTGACCACCCAGAACGTCACCGTCCACGCGGTCGACGCCGACAAGGGCCTGATCCT
>JAHEXO010000459.1 GCA_023252065.1 Nocardioides sp.
GCTGTGGCGGATCACGTTGGTGATCCCCTCGCGGACGGTCCACGCGAACAGCTCGCGGCGGTCGGTCGGCACGTCGTCGGTGGAGTTGGGCAGGTCGGCGTCGATCTCGGCCGCGGAGAGGGCGGTGCGCGCACGGGCGAGCTCACCGGGCAGGGTGAGCTCGCGGTAGCCCTCGACCGCGCGGCGTACGTCGGTCAGCGCGTCGCGGGAGAGCCGCTCGAGGTCGGCCAGCTCGGTGCGGGCGCGGTCGGGGTCGACGTCGATGAGCCGGTTGGCCAGCTCGGCCTTGACCGTGATCACGGTCAGCGAGTGCCCGAGGATGTCGTGGAGGTCGCGGGCGAAGCGGTTGCGCTCGTCCTCGAGGGCGAGACGGGCGTTCTCCTCGCGGACGGAGAGCACCTCGATGTTGCGGTTGATCGCCTGGGTGATGCCCCAGATGGCCAAGGTGGCGACCAGGGTGCCGAAGAGGATGCCGGGGTCGCGGTGCCAGCCGGGCACCCAGAGCGTGGCCGCGTAGGTCGTGAGGGCGACCGCGACGGAGACCAGCCAGGCCCACCGTGTCTGCAGGCACATCACGCAGGCGACCGCGATGTAGACCGCGGCTGCCGTGCCGGTCTGTCCGATGGTCAGGCACATGACGACGCCGAGCGCGATCAGCACCAGGACGATCAGCACGCCCTGCGGAGCGCCGAGGGGCGCCCGGAACGGCGAGAACGTACGCCGCCACCGCATCGCCACGAAGACGCTCAGGTAGAGAGCGGAGAAGGCGAGGGTCGCCACGATCCCGACCCAGCCCCGCACCTCGTCGCGCATCGACCAGGCGACCGACAGCGGGGAGAGCAGGTAGAACAGCCAGATCCCGGCGAAGAACAGACCCCAGCGACGCGGACCCGTGGGGTGGTCCGCGTCGGCCGGGGTCGTGCTCACGGCTGACACGGTAGTCACACCCGTGCGGTGTCCTTGCTCATCCGCCAGGCGGCGCCGGCCACGAAGATCGCCAGCCAGGCGACCGCGTTGACGACGGCGTACCACGGCAGCTCGTGGGTGAGCGGTGCACGGGCGACCTCGGCCACGCCGTACATGGGGCTCCAGTAGGCGATGTCGCGCACCCAGCCGGCGTACTGGCTCAGCGGGATGAACAGGCCGCCGAGGAAGGCCAGCAGGGCGAGGCCGGGGCCGAGGATCTGCATGACGTTCTCACCGGGGACCAGGTAGCCGACGAAGACGCCGAGCGCGGCGAAGGTCATCGTGCAGAACAGGGTCACGACGGCGCAGACGAGCCAGGTGCTGACCGGCATGTCGGGGGTGCCTTGCAGTGCACCGGCGACGTTGACCAGGGCGACTGCGAGGCCGCCCATGGCCAGCGCCACCAGGGCCTTGACCGAGATGTAGGCGAAGGGGTTGAGCGGAGTCAGCCGGAGCTGGCGCGACCAGCCGAGGGCGCGCTCGACGGCCACCATCGCCCCGCAGGAGGCGGCGATCAGCGCGCCGCCGTACATCGCCATCGAGACCATGACGTAGGCCGAGACGTTGCCGTCGCCGACCTGCTCGGTGCCCTGGTTGCCGGAGCCGAACACCAGGAACATCGCGGTCGGGAAGACCAGCGTGAAGATGATCGTGCGGCGGTTGCGCATCATCCGGGCCAGCTCGAGCCGGAGCAGCGTGGGGTTGAAGCCGCCCATGGGCGGCACCCGGCGGGTGGCCGGGTCGATGGTCTGGGTGCTCATGCCGAGGCTCCTTCAGGGTCGTGGGTGCCGGTCAGGCTGAGGAACGCGTCCTCGAGCCCGCGGGCGGTGATCTCGAGGTCGTGGGCCGCGGTCTCGGTGAGCAGGTAGCGGGCGACGGCGTCGGTGTCCTTGGCGTGGATGTGGACGGTGTCGCCACGCAGGTCGACGCTCTCGACGCCGGGCAGCTCGGACAAGCGCCGGCCGTCGGCGCCCGGGAGCGTGGCCCGGACGGTCCGGCCGGTGGCCAGCGCCTTGATCTGGCTACCGGTGCCGTCGGCGACGATCCGGCCCTGGCTGATCAGCACGATCCGGTCGGCGTACTGGTCGGCCTCCTCGAGGTAGTGCGTGGCGAAGAGGATGGTGCGGCCCTGCTCGGCGTCGGCGCGGATCGCCGACCAGAAGGTACGGCGCCCCTCGACGTCCATGCCGGTCGTCGGCTCGTCGAGCAGGAGCAGGGCGGGGTCGGGCAGCAGCGCCATCGCGAAGCGGAGCCGCTGCTGCTCGCCCCCGGAGCACTTGCCCACCTTGCGGTCTGCGATCTCCTCGATGCCGGCGGTGCGCAGGACGTCCTCGACGGGAGCGGTGTCGGCGAACAGGCTCGCCGTGTAGGCCACGGTCTCGCGAACCGTCAGGTCCTTGAGGAGGCCACCGGTCTGCATGACGGCGGAGACCAGGCCGCGAGCGATCGCCTGGCGCGGGTGGAGGCCGAGCACCTCGACCGACCCTGACGTGGGCTGGGAGAGCCCCAACACCATGTCGATGGTGGTGGTCTTGCCGGCGCCGTTGGGGCCGAGGAACCCGACGATCTCGCCCGGCTCGAGGGTGAGGTCGATGCCGCGGACGGCGTGGACCTCACCGAAGTCCTTGGTGACCTCCGAGAGCCGGACGGCGGGCGTGGACGCCGGGGCGGCGCCGCTCGTCGGCGAGAAGCTGGTCTGAGTCATGAGGACAGCCTGCCGCTCGTGACCCCGACCTGCCTCACACAGGCATCACGAGTCGGGCATGACGTTTGTCAGGACCCTCGGCAGCCCGGGTCGGAGCCGGGTCGGAGTCAGGGGCTGACGCGGGCCTGAGCGACCCGGTGTCCGTCGACGTACACCCGGATCCGGGTCACGCGAAGGAGCCGCACCCGCACCCGCCCGGACGCCGTCGCGGCCACGACGTGCGGCGACCGGTCGCTGCCGACCTCGAGGCGGAACCGGGTGGCGAAGGCGTTGCGGGTGTTGTCGAGACCGATCCGCAAGCGGTGGTGGGCGAGCTTGGTGAGATGGACCCGGACGCCCTCGTAGCGCGGGCAGGTCGGTACCTGTGTCGAGTAGACCGCCGAGGTGCCGTCGGAGCCGGACACGCTGCCGGGGAGCAGGCCCGGCGGGAGCCCTGAGATCGCGAGCGTGGCGGCTTCACCGTCGACGGCGGTGGCGGTGCGGGTCCGGGTGCCGAGCACGACGGAGTACGTCGCTG
>JAHEXO010000460.1 GCA_023252065.1 Nocardioides sp.
CGCACCTTCCAGCGCACCCTCGGCCGCACCGGCGTGCTCCAGGTCGACTCCGTCAACGTGCTCCAGCGGGCCCACTACATGCCGCTCTACTCCCGGATGGGCCCCTACGACGTCTACCTGCTGAAGCGCGCGTCGTCCGGGCCACAGCGCCGGGTGGTGGAGTACTGGGCCCACGTCCAGGCCTACATGCCGGTCGACCTGTGGCCGGTGATGCAGCACCGGATGACCCGCTACCGCGACGGCCGCCACAAGTGGTGGGGCACCGAGGTCACCGACGAGCTCAGCCGCAGCCTGCTCGACGAGATCGCCGACCGCGGCGCCTCGACCGCCCGTGACCTCGACGACGGCCTCCCGCGGGAGAAGGTGCACTGGGGCTGGAACTGGTCGACCACCCGTCGCGCCCTCGACTACATGTTCATGGTCGGCGACGTCGCGATCGCCGGGCGCAACAGCCAGTTCGAGATCCAGTACGACCTGCCGGAGCGGGTGATCCCGCGCGCCTACCTCGAGGCGCCGACGCCGAGCGAGCCCGCCGCCGCCAAGGAGCTGGTCCGCCGGGCGGCTCGGTCGCACGGCGTCGCCACCGTGCGTGACCTGGCCGACTACTACCGGATGCGCGCGGTGCCCGGGCAGGGCGAGACCGGCGCGCAGCAGGTCGTCGCCGAGCTGGTCGAGGAGGGCGAGCTCGAGCCGGTCGGGGTCGAGGGGCTCAGCCGGCCCGCCTACCTCCATCGCGACGCCCGGCTCCCGCGTCGCATCGGCGCCCGCACCCTGCTCAGCCCGTTCGACCCGGTGGTCTGGGAGCGCGAGCGCACCGAGGCGCTGTTCGGCTTCTTCTACCGCATCGAGATCTACACCCCGGTCGAGAAGCGCATCCACGGCTACTACGTCCTGCCGTTCCTGCTCGGCGACCGCATCGTCGGACGGGTCGACCTCAAGGCCGACCGCCGCGTGGGTCTGCTGATGGTCAAGGGCGCCTTCGCCGAGCCGGGCGCCCCCGACGAGACCGCCGAGGAGCTCGCCGTCGAGCTGCGACGGATGGCCGACTGGCTCGGTCTTCACACCGTCGTGGTCGAGCCGCGCGGCGACCTGGCGCCCGCGCTCCACGCGCTGGTGCGCTGACGGGGTCGATCGCGCCTCGCGGAATCGGCTCGGTTCGCGGCCCTGGGTAGAGTTGCGACGTTCATCCGACGTCTGACCGGGGAGCCCCACGAGTGCCTGCCATCATCGACAAGCTGCTCCGCATCGGCGAGGGCAAGATCCTTCGCCAGCTCGAAGCGGTCTCGCGTGCGGTCAACGCCATCGAGGACGACTACATCGCTATGAGCGACGACGAGCTCCGCGGCCAGACCGCCGAGTTCAAGGAGCGGCTCGCCGCGGGTGAGTCGCTCGACGACCTGATGCCCGAGGCCTTCGCCACGGTCCGCGAGGCCGCCAAGCGGGTCATCGGCCTGCGCCCGTTCGACGTACAGATCATGGGCGGCGCGGCGCTCCACCTCGGCAACATCGCGGAGATGAAGACCGGTGAGGGCAAGACCCTCGTCGCGGTGCTGCCGTCCTACCTCAACGCCCTCGAGGAGAAGGGCGTGCACGTCGTCACCGTCAACGACTACCTCGCCAAGTACCAGTCGGAGATGATGGGCCGGGTCCACCACTTCCTCGGCCTGAGCGTCGGCGTGATCCTGCCGTCGATGAAGCCCGACGAGCGTCGCGAGGCCTACAACTGCGACATCACCTACGGCACCAACAACGAGCTCGGCTTCGACTACCTCCGCGACAACATGGCCTCCTCGCTCGAGGAGTGCGTGCAGCGCGGTCACCACTACGCCGTCGTCGACGAGGTCGACTCGATCCTCATCGACGAGGCCCGCACCCCGTTGATCATCAGCGGTCCCACGCAGGACGAGGTGCGCTGGTACGACGAGTTCGCCAAGCTCGTCGCCCGCCTCACCCGCGACGTCGACTACGAGGTCGACGAGAAGAAGCGGACCATCTCGGTGCTCGAGCCCGGCATCACCCGCGTCGAGGACCACCTCGGCATCGAGAACCTCTACGAGTCGGCGAACACGCCCCTGATCTCGTTCCTCAACAACGCGATCAAGGCCAAGGAGCTGTTCCACAACGACAAGGAGTACGTCGTCATGCAGGGCGAGGTGCTCATCGTCGACGAGCACACCGGCCGCATGCTGGCCGGCCGGCGCTACAACGACGGGCTCCACCAGGCGATCGAGGCCAAGGAGGGAGTGCAGGTCCGCGAGGAGTACCAGACGCTCGCCACGGTCACCCTGCAGAACTACTTCCGCCTCTACGAGAAGCTCTCCGGGATGACCGGTACGGCGATGACCGAGGCCAGCGAGTTCGACAAGATCTACAAGCTCGGCGTCGTCCCGATCCCGACCAACGTGCCGATGATCCGCGCCGACCAGCCCGACCTCGTCTACCGCACCGAGGAGGCGAAGTACGACGCGGTCGTCGCCGACATCGAGGAGCGCCACCGCGCCGGCCAGCCGATCCTGGTCGGCACCGTCTCGGTCGAGAAGTCGGTCCACCTGTCCGACAAGCTCCGCAAGCGCGGCATCCCCCACAGCGTGCTGAACGCCAAGTACCACGCCGACGAGGCCAAGATCGTGGCGCTGGCCGGTCACAAGGGCGCGGTCACGGTGGCCACCAACATGGCCGGTCGCGGCACCGACATCGTGCTCGGCGGCTCGATCGAGTTCCTCGCCGACGAGGAGCTGCGCAAGAAGGGCCTCGAGCCGACCGGCGAGACCGCCGCGGAGTACGAAGCGGCCTGGCCCGGCACGCTGGAGCGGGTCAGGGCGCAGGTCGCCGCCGAGCACGACGCGGTCCGGGCCGCCGGCGGCCTCTACGTCGTCGGCACCGAGCGTCACGAGTCGCGCCGCATCGACAACCAGCTGCGTGGCCGCTCCGGCCGCCAGGGCGACCCGGGCGAGTCGCGGTTCTACCTCTCGCTCGAGGACGAGCTGATGCGGCTGTTCAAGTCCGACTGGGTCGACCGCATCCTCCAGGTGCTGAAGATCCCCGACGACGTCCCGATCGAGAACAAGCGCGTCACCGGCGCGATCGCCAACGCCCAGGGCCAGATCGAGGCGCAGAACTTCGACTCCCGCAAGAACGTCCTCAAGTACGACGACGTCATGGACCGCCAGCGCCACGTGATCTACGCC
>JAHEXO010000461.1 GCA_023252065.1 Nocardioides sp.
TGGCCAGGCCGATCCGTCCTCCGGGGCGGCAGGTCCGGACCAGCTCCGCGCCGGCGCGGTCGTGGTCGGCGCTGAACATCACGCCGATGGCGGACAGGACGTAGTCGAAGGCGTCGTCGCCGTAGGGCAGCGCCTCCGCGTCGGCCACCTCGAAGTCCACCTCGAGCCCCTCGGCCTCCGCCCGGCGTCGGGCGACGTCCAGGAGCTCGGGCACGTAGTCGATCCCGGTCACGTCGCACAGGATGCGCGCGGCCTCCAGGGCCACGTGGCCGGTGCCGCAGGCGACGTCGAGCACCCGGGCGCCCGGTCGCAGCTCCACGGCCTCGGTCAGCTCGCGGGCGAGCGGGACGGTGATCCAGGCGATCCGCCCGTAGTCGCCGCTGCTCCAGATCTGCTGCTGCTTGGTCTTCAGGTCCTCCAGGGCCGAGGGCCCGGTCTGGGTGGTGGTCTGGGTGGCGGTCTGGGTGGTGGTCATCGTGACCAGTCCTTTCTCGTCCAGGCGGTCCGTGTGACCAGCCGGCGTGCTTCGAGGATGCGACGGCCGGGGCCTGCCGGGTCAGTACAGGATCTGGACCCAGCCGATACAGGATCTGTACTAGGCACGCGCCGCCGGCCGTCGTAGCGTCGCGAGGATCACGCCGGTCGGACACGAGGAGGTCGTGATGGCGGGATATGGCCAGTTCTGCCCGGTGGCGAAGGCCATGGAGCTGCTCGACGAGCGGTGGACCCTGCTCGTCATCCGCGAGCTGCTCTGCGGGAGCCGCCACTTCAACGCGCTGCGCCGCGGCGTACCCCGCATGTCGCCGACCCTGTTGTCGGCACGTCTGCGGACGCTCGTGCGGGCCGGGATCGTGGAGCGTTACGAGGACGGGAAGCAGGTCACCTACGTCCTGACGTCGGCCGGGGAGGAGCTGCGCCCGATCGTCGAGGCGCTGGGACTGTGGGGCCTGCGGTGGGTGCCGGAGCTCGGCGACGAGGACTACGACCCCCACCTGCTGATGTGGGACCTGCACCGCAACGTCGACCTCGCCGCGGTGCCGCCCGGCCGGACGGTGCTCCGCTTCACCTTCGCCGACGTGGCCGCCGAGGAGCGGAACTGGTGGGTGGTGATCGACGCCGACGACGGGGTCGACCTGTGCATGTTCGACCCCGGGCATCCCGTGGTCGCCACGGTGGAGACCGACCTCCGCACCCTGACCCGGATCTGGCGCGGCGAGCTGACCTGGCCGAAGGCCCAACGCTCCGGCGCGCTCGAGGTGCACGGTCCCTCGCACGTCGCGCGCGCCCTCCCGCGGTGGCTGCCCAAGGAGTCGATGACGGGGGCATCGGTCGCCGTCTGACCCCGGACGTCCAGGACCGTTCGGCCCTTCTCGCCGGCGTACCTCCCGTGCCAGCGTCGCAGCGACGGGCGGCGGCACGACACCGGCCGTTCACCAGGAGTGAGCACGATGGCCCCATGACGGGTGGGAACGCGGGCGCGGCCCAGGCCTTGAGGGCGGGTGCGCGCGCGCCCGCACCCAGGACGCTGGTCGACATCTTCACCGCCACGGCGATCCGGCACCCGGAGGCTCCGGCCGTGGACAGCGGCACGGAGACGCTCGGCTACGCAGAGCTCGAGGAGGCGGCGTCCGAGCTCGCCGGCCGCCTGGGCGCGGCCGGCATCGGGCTCGGCGACAAGGTGGGGGTCCGGATCAAGTCCGGCACCGTGGACCTCTACGTCGCGATCCTGGGCATCCTCCTCGCCGGCGCGGCCTACGTGCCGGTCGACGCCGACGATCCCGACGAGCGGGCCCGCGTCGTCTTCGACGAGTCGCAGGCTGCGGCGGTGGTCGGCAACGGCCTCGCGGTCGAGCTCCGAGGGGCAGGGGGTCCGCCCCGCGAGCAACCCGTGGTGTCTCCCGCCGACGACGCGTGGGTGATCTTCACCTCCGGGTCGACCGGCACGCCCAAAGGGGTCGCGGTGACCCATCGGAACGCCGCGGCGTTCGTCGACGCCGAGGCGCGGCTGTTCCTCACCGACGAGCCGATCGGGCCCAGTGACCGAGTTATGGCCGGCCTCTCCGTCGCCTTCTACGCGAGCTGTGAGGAGATGTGGCTGGCCTGGAGGTACGGCGCCTGCCTGGTGCCGGCGCCTCGCTCCCTGGTCCGCTCGGGTGTCGACGTCGGACCGTGGCTGGTCGCGAACGGCATCACCGTCGTGTCGACGGTGCCGACCCTGGTCGCGTTGTGGCCGGACAGCGCGCTCGACTCCGTCCGGCTCCTCATCATGGGCGGCGAGGCGTGCCCGCCCGAGCTCGCCGCACGCCTCCAGCGGACCGGTCGCGAGGTGTGGAACACCTATGGCCCGACGGAGGCCACCGTCGTCGCGTGCGGGGCCCTGCTCGACGGCCAAGGACCCGTCCGCATCGGGCTGCCGCTGGACGGCTGGGACCTCGCCGTCGTCGACAAGACCGGCTCCCCGGTCGGCCCGGGTGAGGAGGGCGAGCTGATCATCGGCGGGGTGGGGCTGGCCCGCTACCTCGACGAGGCCAAGGACGCCGAGGCCTACGCACCGATGCCGGCCCTGGGGTGGCAGCGTGCCTACCGGTCGGGAGACATCGTCCGCAACGACGCCGAAGGACTGGTCTTCGCTGGTCGTTCCGACGACCAGGTGAAGCTGGGTGGCCGCCGGATCGAGCTCGGAGAGCTGGACGACCAGCTGCTCCGACTGCCCGGAGTCGTGTCCGCGGCCGCGGCGGTGCGCTCGACGTCGTCCGGCAACAAGCTGCTCGTCGGCTATGTAACTGCCCGGGCCGACTACGACCAGGCCACGGCGCTGGACGTCCTCCGCCACCGCCTGCCCGCTGGGCTCGTGCCTCGGCTCGCCGTCGTCGACGAGCTCCCCACCCGGACGTCCGGCAAGGTCGACCGCGACGCCCTCCCCTGGCCCCTGCCGCAGACGCCCCGCGTCATCGGCAACCTCTCCGAGAGCCAGGAGTGGATCGCCGAGATCTGGTACGACGTGCTGGGCGCGGAGGTCACGGCTCCCACCGACGACTTCTTCGACTTCGGTGGCGGGTCGCTCACCGCTGCCCAGGCAGTCGGACGACTGCGCGAGCGCTACCCCGAGGTGGCGGTCGGCGACCTCTACGCCAACCCCACCGTCGCCACCCTCTCGGTGGCGCTCGAGGAGCTGGGCGGCACC
>JAHEXO010000462.1 GCA_023252065.1 Nocardioides sp.
GTTCTGCCCCGACAACGCGGTGATCAAGCTCGGGCCCGAGGGTGAGTACGAGGTCGACCTCGACTACTGCAAGGGCTGCGGCCTGTGCGTCGAGGAGTGCCCGACCGGGACGATGATGATGGAGCCCGAGGAGGTGTGAGGGGGCTGGCGCGCACGCGCGCTGCGCCCTCGCTGCGGCCGTCCCCGCTCTAGCCGGCGTCCACCAGGGCGTCGAAGAGGTCGCGCATCGAGACGATGCCGGCGATGTCGTCGTCCAGCAGCACCGGCAGGTGCCTGATCTGGCTCTCCTTCATCCGCTTCGCGGCGTCGAGCACGGTGTCGTCCGGGGTCACGGTGACCAGGTCCGTCGACATGACCTCGGCGGCCGTCAGGTTCTCCGGGTCGCCGCCCGCTGCCACGTGGGCGACCACGTCGCGCTCGGAGACGATGCCCGCGAGCACGCCGTTCTCGGTGACGCAGAGCGCCCCGATCTCGTCTGCGGCCAACGCCTCGGCGACCTCGGTCAGGGTCGCCTCGGCCTCGACGACCGCCACCGGCCACACCATGACGTGGCGCAGCGGGTCGGTGGTCCGGACACGGTGCGCGGGCCTGGCATACATGGTTCGCTCCTTCGTGGTCGTGCTGCTTCGGTGCGGGTTGTCGGTGCGGGTTGTAGGTGCGGATGGATGGATGGGTGGATGGGGCGAGGAGAGTGTGGTCAGGTGTGGGCCGACTGGCGCTCGAGCACGACCTTGAGCGCGCCGGTCTCACCCGGGCGGCTGAACACGTCGTAGGCCTCCATCATCTGGTCGAGCCCGAACCGGTGGGTGATCAGCGGGAGGGGGTCGAGCTGCTGGTCGGCGAGCAGACGCAGCAGGCGCGGCGTCGTGGAGGTGTCGACCAGACCCGTGGTGATGGTGACGTTCTTGATCCACAGCGTCTCGAGGTGCAGCGTCGCCGGGGCGCCGTGCACGCCGATGTTGGCCACCGTGCCGCCGGGCCGGACCAGCGTCGTCGCCAGCTCGAAGGTGTCGGGGATCCCGACCGCCTCCATGACGACGTCGGCGCCGAGCCCACCGGTGAGGCTGCCGACGACCTCGAAGACGTCGTCGGTGGCCGGGTCGAGGGCGATGTCGGCACCGAGGCGCTTGGCGGCGTCGCGGCGCGGCGGGGCCGGGTCGACGACCACGATCCGGCTGGGGGAGTAGAGCTTGGCGGTCATGACTGCGGCCAGGCCGATCGGCCCGGCGCCCACGATCGCGAGGACGTCACCCGGGGTGACCCCACCGTTGAGGACGCCGACCTCGTAGCTGGTCGGCAGGATGTCGGCCAGCAGGACCGCCGCCTCGTCGGACACGCTCTCGGGCAACGGGTGCAGCGACAGGTCGGCGAAGGGCACGCGGACGTACTCCGCCTGGACGCCGTCGATGGTGTGGCCGAGAGCCCAGCCGCCCCCGGACAGGCACTGTCCGTAGTGGCCCTCCCGGCAGTAGCGGCAGGTGCCACACCCGGCGATGCAGGAGATCAGCACCCGGTCGCCGGGGGTGACCGTGCGGACCGCGGCGCCGACGTCCTCGACGGTGCCCACGGCCTCGTGACCGAGGATCGTGCCGGGTGTCACCTCGGGGACGTCGCCCTTGAGGATGTGCAGGTCCGTGCCGCAGATCGTCACCGCGTCGACGCCGACCACCGCGTCGGTGTCGGCCAGCACCCGCGGATCGGGCACCTCCTCCCACGCACGCTGCCCCGCTCCGTGGTAGACGAGTGCCTTCATGCCGAGCACCTCCCTGGTGGAGTTCCTGCTTCCAGGGTTGGGCCCGACGACCTGTGTCGTCGGGAGGCTAACGTCCCGACTGGACTGCCGTTCGGCCCGGGACAGCCCGGCTCTCTGCCGCGATCCTCAGGGCCGTCCCGGGGGTCTGGGCGTCCCGGGTGCCCCCGGGCAGAAGGTCCCCGCGCTGTCGGGCCCTTCCCCCCTGATCGGCGCCCTCGCGAATCGGCAGGCTGGAGCCGGTTCCGAGGAAGGCGTGACGATGACGATGCTCCACCTGCACCCGGTCCAGGCCTGGGGGGAGGCCGCGGGCGCTGCCCTTCTTCTCGTGGTCTTGGGGGGAGGGGTGGGGCTGTTGACGGGGTACGCCGTCGTCCGCCTCCTCGGACTTCATGGACTCAGCGGCGACCGAAGATCCAGTAGGCGATGGAGTTGCCAGGGTTGAGCGCCATCACCACGCGCCAGAGCAGCTTGGGACCACGGACCTGGTCGTCGGTGCGGTGGGCCAGGTCCCGATAGGCGAGGACCGCGGAGACGGTCTCGACGGCAACCACGGCGATCACGACTTCGCGAGGAGGTTTACGCACCTGGCGAGGGTAGCCCGCAACGGTTTCGGCAGCTGAGCAGGCATAACCGGTTCTACTGGTGGGTACAACACGGGCGTGGAGTTCGACAGACCCGTGCGCGTGCGCCTCGTCCGCGAGTGCGATCTCGTGCACGCAGGCCTACAGGCGCTGATGGCCGACCATGCCGACCGAGTGATCCTCGTACCGCCCGGTCCGGCCCATGCCCATGACCCCAGTGACGTCGCCCTGGTCGACCCGTTCACGCGGCCGTCCGGGCCGACGGAGGGCAGCGCCCCGACGCAGGTGCCGCGTCCGCCGGGCGCGGCCCGGGTCGCGGTGTTCACCTGGGAGACCCGCGACGGCTACGTCGAGAAGGCGATGCTCGGGGGAGCCGACGGCTATCTGTCCAAGGCCCTGGCTGCGCACGAGCTGGTGGCGGCGATCGAGAAGGTGCACTCGGGCGAGCGCCTGGTCGCCCTCGACGGCGTACGACGCGCGGCTGAGCCTTCACCGCGCACGCCCTACGCGATCGGCCTCACCCCGCGGGAGTCGCACGTGGTGGCGATGATCGCCGCCGGTGCGCCCAACAAGGAGATCGCCCGGCGCCTGGACCTGTCGATGAACACCGTGAAGTCACACATCCGCACCGCCTACCGCGCGATGGGCGTGACCAGCCGGACCCAGGCGGTCCTCTGGGCGGTCGACCACGGCCTCACGGCTCCGTGGGTGGCGGTCCGCGACGAGCCGGCCGCCTGACCTCACCTGATCCGGCCTCACCTGATCCGGCGGGTGTCGTCGTGCAGCCGCACCGTGCGTCCGGTCCGGTCGAGGTGGGCCAGCAGCGGGAGCACGACGCGGCGTG
>JAHEXO010000463.1 GCA_023252065.1 Nocardioides sp.
CGCGCCCGTTCCATGAGCTGGAACTCGAACATCAGCGGCGTGCGCACCTCGGAGGCCGACACGTCGACGGCCGCGAGGAGTGCGGCCTGGTCGACGCTCTCGGCGAAGAGGCGGCGCGCGGTCTCGATCTTGTTGCGGGAGCCCTTCGTCATGGGGCCGCGAACCTGCATGAGCTGCTCGGCCGTGCGGAAGGTGCCGTCGTCCGTCAGCGCGATGGGCAGGTCCTGCTGCACGCCGGCCGACAGGCGGGCGATGGTCTCGGGAATCGGGTAGCCGCCGGTGAGGATGATCCCGGCCAGCGTCGGGAAGGTGCCCGACTGGTGCGCCAGCATGAGGCCGGGGATGAGGTCGGTGCGGTCGCTCGGGGCGATGACCGTGACGTCCGGGCCGAGCCGCGCGAGCACGTTGGGCAGGCTCATCGCCGCGACGACCAGGCCCAGGCTGTCGCGGTCCATCCACGACTCGCTCCCGAGCACGAGCCGCGCACCGATGGCGTCGGCGAGGGCGCGGAAGCTCGGAGCGGACAGGAGCGCGTTCTCCGGCATGGCGGCCGTGACGGGGAAGGGGAGCGCCGCGAGGACCGAGCGCACCGCGTCGAGGTCCGCAGGGTCGACCCGGTTGGCGACGACGGCCACGGTCTGGGCGTGGTTGGCGCGCAGCTCCGTGATCGCGCCGTCGGCGGCGACCCGGATCTGCTCGGGCGTGCGGTCGCGACCGTGCACGACGAGCACGACGGCCGAGCCGAGGTTGGCGGCGACCCGCGCGTTGAAGGACAGCTCGGTGCCGGTCGACACGTCGGTGTAGTCCGAGCCCAGCACGAGCACGACCTCGAACCTGGCGCTCAGGGAGCCGAACCGCTCGACGATGAGGTGCAGCGCCTCGTCCGGGTCGTCGTGGGCCTGGGCATAGGTGACGCCGATGGCCTCGTCGTAGGTCTGGTCGACCCCCGGCTGGCTCACGAGCATCTCGACGATGTGGTCGACCTCGTCGTCGGGACCGGTGCCCCCGAGCGTCGTCAGCGGGCGGAAGACGCCGACCGACCCCACCTCGCGCAGCAGCGCGTCGAGCAGGCCGAGGGCCACGGCGGACTTCCCGGTCAGGCCTTCGGGAGAGGCTACGTAGACGCTGCGGCTCACGTCACGAACCTACCGGTCCTGAGGGTCTACCGGTCCTGAGGGTCGCGGCGTCGCAGCTCGATGGTCGGCGGGTGCCGAAGGGACTGCCCGACAACGCAGTAGCGCTCGGTCGCCGTCGCGAGCCGTGCCAGCGTCGCGTCGTCGGCGTCGGTCGAGACCTCGGCGACGACGTAGGCGGCGAGCACACCGACGGGCGCTGAACGGTCGACGCCGAGGGTGCCGCGGGCGTCGAACGTCGCGCCGGCGCGCAGCTCGACGTCGCGCAGCTCGACGCCGAACGCGACCGAGACGGCGTGGAGCGTGACGCCGGCGCAGGCCGCGAGGGCCTCCATCAGCATGTCGCCCGAGCAGGCATCGGAGCCGTCGCCGCCTGTTGCAGGGTGGAGGCCGGCCCGCACGACGCCCGCCATCGTGCGCACCTCGACGGTGACCGGCGCGCCGAAGACGGCGCTCGCCGCGACTGAGTGCATCGCGGCCTCCGGGTCCTCGCGGTAGCGCGCCTTGAGCGGCTCCTGCGCCGCGCGCAGCTCGTCACGGTTCATCTCACGTCGCTCCGATCCGGCTGGGTCACGGCTGGCTGCTGTAGTGGCTCCTGTCCCGCCACCGTATGCCGGGTGGTGGCGTCGCGCTGCACCCGTGCCGGATCGCCGGCCCCTCCTGCTCACGCGGTGGTGCGCAGCCCCAGTCGCCGGACCAGGCGCACCGCATCGTGCGGGGCGTGTCCCTTCGCGTCGTTGTCGAAGTAGACGTGGACGTCGTGCCCCTGGTCCATCCAGTGGCGGCACGTCTGCGCCCACCGGTCGAGGGACTCGTCCGTGTAGCCGCTCGCGTAGAGCTCGGTCTCGCCGTGCAGCCGCACGTAGCGGAAGTCGCTCGTGGCGTCGTCCATGACGGGCCACCTACCTGCGCTGTCGGCGATGACCATGGCCACGCCGTGCTCGGAGCACAGTGCTCGCGCCTCGTCGGTGTCGAAGCTGTCGTGCCGTGGCTCCAGCGCGTGCCGCATCCGGACGTCCACCTCGCAGGTCGTCAGGATGCGGTCCTGCTTCAGCTTGTCGTCGTGCGTCGCGGCCAGCCGCGCGGCGTCGCCCGTCGACCGGGGGAGCAGCTCGAAGAAGCGGGCAAGGCGCTCGCGGTCGAAGATGACCCGCTCGGGCAGCTGCCACAGGACCGGTCCGAGCTGCGCGCCGAGCGCCAGCACGCCGCTCGCGAAGAAGTTCGCCAGCGGCGTCTCGACGTCGCGCAGCGCCTTCATGTGGGTGATGAAGCGTCCACCCTTGACCGCGAGGTCGACGTCACGGGGGACGGCAGCCCGCCACGCGGCATACGAGCTCGGGCGCTGGAGGGAGTAGAACGACCCGTTGACCTCGATCGAGGTCATGCGTTCGGCGGCGTAGGTCAGCTCGAGGCGTTGCGGCAGGCCCTTGGGGTAGAAGTCGCCGCGCCACGAGGGGTAACGCCAGCCGGAGACGCCGATCCGTGCGTGTGGCATGCCCGCTCCTTACCCACGCGCCAGTCGCGGCCGTGGGTCGCGACGCGCCCGGCCTGCGCGTCAGTGGATCCGGACGCGCGGCGGGATGTTGTATGCCGTCACGACCTCGACGTTGGCCGGGACCGACGTCGGGGCGCCGCGGACCAGCCGGTGCGCGCGCATCACCTGCCGCACTCCGGCTCGCAGGTCGGCGTGGAGGTCGTGGTGCAGGACCGCCGTCAGCACCCCCGAGCGCAGCAGCTCGAGGTTGTCCTCGTCGAGGTCGTGCGCGACGAAAACGGTCGGTCGGCGGTCCGCAGCGGTGCAGGCCTCGGCGATGGCCCGGTTGGCACCGCCGATCGAATAGACGGCACGCACTTTCGGTTGTGCCGCAAGGAGATCCGACACCAGCGAGCGCATCGTGGCGTCGAGCCCGTCGCTGTCGGTGATCGTGTGGATGCTCCGGTCGGGGGAGAGCCGCGCGAGGGCCGAGCCGAACGCGTCGGCCCTCTCCTGCTCCCCGAAGAACGACGACCGGCTCAGCGTCAGCAGGACGTCTCCC
>JAHEXO010000464.1 GCA_023252065.1 Nocardioides sp.
GTGGCGGCGATCCAGGAGCTGACCGGCGGCAACGGCGCCGACGTCGTCATCGAGGCCGTCGGCCGGCCCGAGACCTGGAAGCAGGCGTTCTACGCCCGCGACCTGGCCGGCACGGTCGTGCTCGTCGGGGTGCCGACACCCGACATGAAGATCCCCGAGATCCCGCTGATCGACGTCTTCGGACGCGGCGGCGCGTTGAAGTCGTCGTGGTACGGCGACTGCCTGCCCAGTCGCGACTTCCCGATGCTTGTCGCGCTCTATCAGCAGGGCCGGCTCGACCTCGACGCGTTCGTCTCCGAGGAGATCGGGCTCGGCGACGTGGAGGCGGCGTTCGAGAAGATGCACCACGGGGACGTCCTGCGTTCCGTCGTGGTCTTCTGATGGTGCTGCGCCTCGACCACGCCGTCAGCGCCGGGACCTTCAGCCTCGACGGCTCGACGTACGACGTCGACAACAACATCTGGGTGGTCGGCGACGACAGCGAGTGCGTGGTGATCGACGCACCCCACTCGGTCGACGACATCCTGGCCGTCGTCGGCGACCGGCGCGTGCGCGCCATCGTCTGCACCCATGCCCACGACGACCACGTGCGGGTCGCGCCGGCGCTGCGCGAGGTCGTGCAGGCGCCGATCCTGCTCCACCCCGACGACCGGCCGCTGTGGGAGCTGACCCATCCCGACCTGCTCTGGGACGTCGACCTCTCCGACGGCCTCGCGGTGCCGGTGGCTGGGTCGGCCCTGACCGTGCTGCACACGCCGGGTCACTCGCCGGGCTCGGTCTGCCTGCTCGCCGACGAGCTCGGCTGCGTGTTCACCGGCGACACCCTCTTCCAGGGCGGCCCAGGAGCCACCGGGCGGTCGTTCAGCGACGGGTCGCTGATCGTCGAGTCGATCCGGTCGCGGCTGCTGCCCCTCCCCGACGAGACGGTCGTCCACACCGGCCACGGCGCCGACACCACGGTCAGGGCCGAGCGGGCCGGGATCGGCTAGGCCGAGGTGGCCGCCGGCTCGTCGGCCGCCTCGATGGCACTGATCCGGCGGTGCTGCTTCTCCTGCCGACGTACGCCGACGAAGCCGAACACCAGGTAGCCCACGAAGCCCACGGCCAGCGCCACCGGGACACCGAGGTTGGCATAGGCCCACGGGCCGCCGGTGCCGCCGAGGTCGAGGTAGGTGTGGCCGTTGACCGTCACGCCGTCCATCAGGTAGCCCAGCCAGGTCAGCCCCTTGCTCTGGCCGGTGGTGACGATCACCAGACCCCAGCCGATGGCGGTGCCGAGGGCGAGGAACAGCACGGCACTGATCCGGAAGCGGCCGTAGATGCCGTGGGAGGTGTAGAGCGACGGCTCGTGGTAGTCGCTGCGCCGGATCAGCAGGTCGGCGAGGAAGACTCCGCACCACGCAGCCATCGGCACGCCCAGGAAGATCAGGTAGGCCTCGAAGAGGTAGATGAAGCTGCTCGAGGAGAAGAAGACGACGTAGACCGCGCCGATCACCATCAGGACGCCGTCGATGCCGGCCGCGACCCAGCGCGGGGTCCTCAGGCCGAGGGTGAGCAGGGTCAGGCCGGAGGAGTAGATGTCCATCACGGCCCCGCTGACCAGCCCGGCGACCGCCACCACCGCGAACGGCAGCAGGAACCACGTGGGCAGGATCGTGGTGAGCGCCCCGATCGGGTCGGCGCCGATGGCGGCGCTGAGCTTGGGGTCGGAGCCCGCCAGCAGCACGCCGTACCCGACCAGCAGCACGACCGGCAGGCTGCCGCCGAAGGTCACCCACCACACGACCCCGCCCGTCGAAGACCTGCGCGGCAGGTAGCGCGAGTAGTCGGCGCCGGTGTTGACCCAGCCGAGGCCGAAGCCGGTGAGCACCAGGATGGTGGCGCCGAGGACGGCCTGCCGGTCACCGGTGGGCAGCGCGCGCAGGGCGTGGACGTGCACGTGGTCGACGGTGAGGACGATGTAGACGGCGGTGACGACGATCAGCGCGATCGTCAGCACCTTCTGCAGGCGCATGATCGTGTCGAAGCCGAGGATGCCGGCGAGCACGATCACCAGCGCCACGACGACGAACGCCGCGATCTTGGTGCCGTCACCGTGTGCCCAGCCGAGCCGCTCGAAGACGGTCGCGGTGGCCAGGGTCGACAGCGCGACCAGCACGATCTCCCAGCCGACGAGGAGCACGTAGGAGATCAGGCACGGCAGGATGTTGCCGTCCTTGCCGAACGGCGCTCGCGAGAGCGTGAGGGTGGGCGCCGAGCCGCGCTTGCCGGCGATCGAGACGAGACCGACCAGGAAGAACGACGCGACGGCGCCCACGAGCGTCGCGGCCAGGGCCTGCCACAGCCCGATGCCGAAGCCGAGCACGAACGCGCCGTAGGAGACCGCGAGCACCGAGATGTTCGAGGCGCACCAAGGCCAGAACAGGCCGGCCGGGGTGCCCTTGCGCTCGGACTCGTCGACGACGTTGATGCCGTTGGCCTCGACCGCGCGGCGTCGTGCTGGCGTCGGCTCCTGGGGGAAGTCCTGCTCCGTGGTGGTCATGTCGTTCCTCTCCTCACCAGGTCCGCCAGGAGCGGTCCTGCCCGAGCGGCGGACGCCTCGGCGACCGCCACCACCTCGTTGGGGTCGATCCCCGTGTCGCTGCCCTCGACCGCGGTCACGGTCGAGAGGCCGACGACCTCGACACCGCATTCTCGCGCTGCGATGGCCTCGGGGACGGTCGACATCCCGAGCGCGTCGCCACCGATCCGGCGTACCCACTCGGCCTCGGCCCACGTCTCGTAGTGCGGTCCCCGCAGCCAGGCGTAGACGCCCTCGGGCAGCGTCGGGTCGAGGTCACGCGCGAGGGCGCGCAGGCGGGCCGACCAGCAGTCGGTGAGGTCGACGAACCGGGCTCCGGTCAGCGGGGAGGTGCCGGTGAGGTTCAGGTGGTCGCGGACCAGCATGATCCTCCCCACCTCCCAGTCGGGGCGCAGCGAGCCGTTGGCGTTGGTGAGCACCGCGATCCGGCAACCCGCCGCGGCGGCCGTTCGCACGCCGTGGACGACCGGGCCGAGGCCGAGACCTTCGTAGAGGTGGGTGCGCCCGGCCAGCACCAGGGTGGCCACGCCGCCCACGTCGTACGACGTGAGGGTGCCGCGATGGCCCTCGGCGACCGGCGCC
>JAHEXO010000465.1 GCA_023252065.1 Nocardioides sp.
CAGTCCGATTCGCAGATGCAGAGCTGGATCGCTGCTTCCCCGGTGAACGGTCGACCGGACCAGTCGCCGTAGCGCTCGACGAGCCGAAGCCCACTCAGGGAGAGCAGCAGGGGGAGCTCCTGGGGGAAGATGCTCCTGAGCTCGAGGGGTGCGACGACGAGGTCGGGCTCGAGGTCGGTGGAGAGGTGCCACCTCCCGCGGGTCACCTGGGCGGCAGCATCGTAGGTCTCGGCGACCTCCACTCGCACATTGCCCCGCTCGGGATCCACGAACGACAGTCCATCGCGGGGGCGTCGAACGCCGTCGGCATCGGCAAGGAAACGCACGTTCGGGTTGAACACGTCGAAGATCAAGCGCGCTCCGGGTGCCAGGTGCGCTCGGACGGATCGGAAGCAGCTGAGCAGCTCGGCAGTCTGATGCAGGTGGAGCAAGGAATTGGCTGCGATGAACACGAGGTCGAACCTGCGGCGGAGGTCGAAGTCGCGCATGTCTCCCTGCACCCACTCCACGGCGAGCGCGCGCTCGTCCGCCTTGCGCTGAGCTTCGGTCAGCATCGCCGACGAGAGCTCGAGGCCGGTGCACGGATGCCCGTCGGCAGCGATGGGGATCAGCTTGTGTCCGGTGCCGCACCCGAGCTCCAAGACAGAGCCGGCCTGCCGATCTGCCTCGGCCCTGTAGAAGTCGACAGCCGGCTCGCCACCCGGGAACAACCGGTCGTAGAGCCTCGCATCCGAGTAGAACCGTTCACTCATGAAGCGCACCCTTCTTGACCGGTGGGAACCGGGCGAGCGGCCACGGCACCCCATGCATGTGCGCCATTGTCGTGATCCGCCCGTTGGTCCTCCACGATCTTTCGCCTGCACGCCCGCAGAGCGTCACGCCGGCCTCAGGGGCTCCGGTCGGTGATGCAGTACGCCGTGCCGGCCGGGTCGCGGAGCACGGTCCAGCCCCGGCGCGTGTCGACGACGCTGGCGCCGAGCCCAACGTGGCGGGCCGTCTCGGCGCGCCGGTCGTCCGTGGCCAGGTCGAGGTGGGCACTGACCGGCCCGGTGGGCTCGTCCAGGCGCTGCAACAGCACTTTCATCAACGTGCCGTCCGGTACCCGGAGCCGCCGGAACTCGGCGTACGCCTGGGACTCGGCGACCGGCCACCCGGTGAGCTCGGACCAGAAGGCGCACTCCTCCTCATAGCGGTCCTGCGGGATGTCGAGACAGACCTGGTCGACCCGGCTGCGATGCCCGCCGCTCCAGGTCATCGGCTGGGGCGGAGTCCGGGCGGGGTGACTGACAGAGCACCACGCCAGTCCGCCGGGTGAGGCGTGGACGGCGAACTGATGGTCGTCGGCGTGCACGTCGAGGTGGATCCGGCTCGGTCCCCCACCCAGCCGCTGGACGCGCAGGTGGTCGTCGCCGTCCGGCGGCACGAGCGTCGCGAACTCGCCGTACTCCCCTCGGGTCGGCGAGAGCGTGGCCCCGGTGACCCCGAGCCAGAACTCCGTGGCCGCTGCATGCACGTCGGGCGCGAGATCGAGGAACGCGGTGATCCAGCGGACGTCGGCCATGGCGTGACCGTACCCAGGTCACCAGAGGCCGACCACGTCGCCACCGATCCGGATGATGAACGCGGAGACGACGACGATGAAGAAGATCCGGACGAAGCGGGTGCCTCGGGAGACCGCCGTCCGGGCGCCGACGTAGCCGCCGACCAGGTTGCAGGCACCCATCACCAGCCCGACCTTCCAGAGCACAGCACCCTGGGGGACGAAGACGCACAGTGCCGCGAGGTTGGTCGCCCAGTTGGCCAGGCGCGCCTTGGCCGAGCCCTCGAGGAAGCTGTAGCCCAGCAGCCCGACGAGGGTGATCACGAAGAAGCTGCCGGTCCCCGGGCCGAGCGCTCCGTCGTAGCAGCCGATCACCAGACCGGCGGCCATCGCCACCGCGACGTGGCGTCGGCCCGTGTATCGCAGCTCCGTGGTCTCTCCCAGGCTCGGCCGGAACAGCACGTAACCGCCCACCACGATCAGGACGACGAGCACGATCGGGTCGAACGCCGCGGCGCTGATGCGCGAGGCGATCACCGCGCCGCCCAGGGCGCCGACGAAGGCACACGCCATCAGGGGGCCGAAGGTGCGTGGGTCCGGGCGGACGCGGTGGTAGTACGTCGCGCTGCTCACGGTGGTGCCGCAGATCGAGCTGAGCTTGTTGGTTGCGAGCACGGTGACCGGTGCTGCGCCCGGGAGACCGAGCAGCAGTGCGGGGAGCTGGATCAGCCCACCCCCGCCCACCACCGCGTCGACGAACCCGGCGGACAGTCCAGCGAGCCCGAGCAGCACCATCGTGGCCGTGCTCGGGTCGCTCACGCGGGCACTCTAGGTGCCCCACTGGTTGAGGAGGCGTACCAGCGCTGGATGGGGCCGCTGATTGAGGCGGCGCACGCGGGCGCCGGAGCTCCGCTGGTTGAGGAGGCGCGTCAGCGCCGTCTCGAAACCGAGGAGCCGGATGGGGTCGCTGGTTGCGAGAGGGGCGTCGGGAGGCCCTCCGCGACCGGCGACCTTGGTGGGTGTCCCGGGCTAGCGTCGACCGCATGGAACGCACTGAGCGCCCGCTCCGCGCCGACGAGGTCACCACCCTGCGCGGATTTCTCGACTACCACCGCGACACCTTCAAGATGAAGTGCTCCGGCCTCACCCAGCAGCAGCTGGCGCAGCCGCTGCCGCCGAGTGACATGACGCTCGGCGGGATGATGAAGCACCTTGCCATCGTCGACCAGAGCTGGTTCGAGGACGACTTCATGGGCCGCGGCCTGATGCCTCCGTTCGACACCGTCGACTGGGAGGCCGACCGCGACTGGGAGTGGCACACGGCCGGCGACGACACACCAGAGGAGCTCTTCGCTCTCTTCGACGAGGCCGTACGTCGTTCGGACGCCGTGCTCGACGAGGCACTGCAGCCCGGGGGTGTGGGTCTCGACGGTCTTTCCGTCCTGGATCCCCCCGACGGGGTCGGTCGCTTCAGTCTGCGCTGGATCCTGCTGCACATGATCGAGGAGTACGCCCGTCACAACGGGCACGCCGACCTGATCCGCGAGTCGATCGACGGCACGACCGGTCAGTAGCCGACGAAAGGCGCGTGCGGTCCGTCGGTGCGGGTCGCTAGC
>JAHEXO010000466.1 GCA_023252065.1 Nocardioides sp.
AACGCCGGGTCGAAGCGACTGACGTGCCCGTCGCTGAACGTGACCGTCGTCCCGATCACCTCCGACACCACCAGGTCGGAAGCCAGGTCGGTGATGCCGAAGAGCTTCTGTCCGTTCCGCGGGTCGCGGCACTCGGCGCAGGGGCAGTTGTCGCGCAGCCAGATGGCCGGCTGCGTGATCGCGTACGACGTCGGGAGGGTCGGTGAGGTGGTCATGAGAGTCCTCGGATCAACGTGTTCTGGTGGACGGAGTTGTGCACGGTGAAGGCGACGGCCTCACCGAGGTAGCGGTCCTCCGACCACTCCAGGGCCGTACCGACAGGGTCGGTGGTCAGCCGCAGCCCGCGCAGGAGCGGCGACCGCGGCCGGATGTCGAGCAGGCGGGCGTCCTCGGCGGTGGCAGCGACTGCGCTCAACGTGTGGGCGGCGTGCGCGAACCGCACGCCCAGTTCCTGTAGACGCTGGGTGATCGACTCGTGCTCGGCGTCCATGCTCGCGACGAGAGCGCCGATGCGTTCGGGGTACGCCGTTCGCTCGATCATCACCGGCCGTCCGGACAGGAGCCTGACCCTGGTCAGGTGGTAGACACGGTCGGTGTCGAGTCGCTCGGCCTCTGCCGCCGTGGAACTACGGCGTACCAACGCCACGACGCGACCACTCGGCGTCTCTCCCATGGCGCGCGCCCACTCCGAGAAGCTGCGCAGCTCGTTGAACCCCTGGAGCCGTTGCCGCTCCAGCACCAGCCGCCGCGCACCTTGGCGGCTTGATACCAGACCCTCGGAGGCCAAGGTCGCCAGCGCCTGCCGGACCGTGCCCCGGGCTACACCGTAGGCCCGTGCGAGCTCACTCTCCGACGGTAGACGCGACCCGGGCGGATAGGCGCCTACATCGACGTCGGCCCGCAACTCGGCTGCCACCTGCTGGTAGCCCACTCGCATGTCTAGACACCCTACTACCTGTCTAGACAGGGCGCAGCGAGCATCGCCCTCAGCACGGCACGGCCGCGCTAGACGAGCATGCCCCTCATTGGGCTGAGCCGAGCTCCACGAGGAGGACCCCGGCGACGATGAGGGCGAAGCCCCCGATCATGACGACCGTAAGCGGCTCGCCGAAGAACAGCCAGGATCCGACGGCCGTCAGACCAACGCCGCAGGCAGCCCAGACGCCGTACGCGACGCCGACACCCAGACCCTGTTTCAGGGTGAGAGACAGCAACACGAAGGCGGTGAGGTAGCCGAGCCCGACGATGCTGTAGAAGGCCGGCTGGACGAGAGCTCGCTTGAGTGAGAGCGTTGCCGTGACTTCCGTGAGGATCGCACCGCCGAGGAACATCCACGTGGTCATACGCTCTCCAGGGTCGCAGGTTGGCCGATCACCCGAGACCGTGCCGGTGGCGACGTCCCAACCTAGCGCTCCCAGGTCAGCGCGTCTCGACCGCGGCAGAGGGTGTCACGGTGCGGCCGACGTGTGTGCCACTGCACGGGGTGGGCAGGGCTCACCGCAGGCCCGCCGGCGGTACCAGCCTCGGAGTCCCTCGAGGCTGCGAGCCTGATCGACCCTGAGGTTGAAGGACCGCCGGTCCGACTGAGCTCCGTTCAGCCGGAGTGCCGGCTGAGGTTCGTACGCAGAGCCATCAGCTCACGGTCGGTGAGGCGGGCCTGGGTCCAAGTCTTCAGGATCGCCTGCGACATGAGCGCGACCTTCGCGGGGAGGCGACTGGCGGACGAGGCTCGGGTGTGGTGCGACATGGTGGTTCCTTCGATGTGCTGCGAGGCTTTCTCGCACCTCAAAAGGTAGTAGGTGATACGTCTTGACAGCGCACCGGCGACGCCCATTCGGGACGTGACTCTCGTCTCCCCGCCGACTCTCGGGGAACCATGGCGTCGTACGCAGGTCAGAGTGTTGCCTCGGCACGGACTACGACCGGCGTTCGCCGAGGACCTCCCCGAATGGCCCTGCCTCAGGGAGCGGCGAGTCGTGCGCGGCGGAGGCTACCTGTGCCACGCGAGCTACTGCTCGCGCTACCGGGTCTACGCACGCAGTGCGAACACCCCGCCGGCAACAGGGCTTCAGGGGTGGCGAACGCCTAGCCGCCGGCGCGCTCACGGCTCCGGGCGGCTCTCGACCTCCGCCTCGGCATCGCTTCGCACTGCGGGGTAGCGGGCCATGGACTCCAGGTCGCCGAGGTCCATGTGGTTGCGGATGTAACGGCGCGACGCGTCGTACGGCGGGGCGAAGTCCCAGGACGTCTGACGCCCGCGGCCCAGGGCCTCCCCCACGATCCGTCGGCGGCGCTGGCTCTCGCGTACCTCCCGGTCGATCCGCGGGAGGTCCCACCTGGCGGCGACCTCGGCGCGAAGCTCGGCCAGGACGCCTGCGGCGACCGGGTCCTCGGCGAGGTTGTGGCGCTCCCAGGGGTCTACGGCGAGGTCGAAGAGCTGGTCGGGGTCGGCCGGTGAGTGGATCAGCTTCCACGACCCGCGCCGGAGCATCACGATCGGGGCGACCGCACCTTCGGCGAGGTACTCGGCCACCACCACCTGGCGATCGTCGTGCTCACCCGCGAGGAGGGGCAGCAGGCTCTCCCCGTCGAGGTCGTCGTCCAGCGCGTGCCCGCCGCCCCCGGCGATCCCGACCAGCGTGGGCAGGAGGTCCATCGTGGACACTGGCGACGAGACGCGGGACGGGGCGAACCTCCCGGGCGCCGACACCACCAGCGGGACCCGGACGGAGCCCTCGAAGAAGCTCATCTTGTACCAGAGCCCGCGCTCGCCCTGCATGTCGCCGTGGTCGCTGGTGAGGATGACGACCGTGTTGTCGAGCCGGCCGGTCACGCGCAGGACGTCCATCAGCCGGGCGAGTCGGTCGTCGACGAACGAGACCGCGCCGAGGTAGGCGTGCCGGGCGGCACGCACCATCTCCGTGGTGATCTCCACCTCGTCCATCGCGCACACCTGGCGCAGGCGTTCCTCGTGCGGGTGGACCAGCGAGGGGTCGTAGCCGTGGGTCGGCATCGGGATGTCCTCGTCGCGGTACCGGTCCCAGTACTCCTGGGTGATGGCGTAAGGGTCGTGCGGATGGGTGAAGGAGACGGTGAAGAAGAACGGCCGCTCGTCGCCGGACCGGATGTGCTCGAACAAGCCGCGCTCGGC
>JAHEXO010000467.1 GCA_023252065.1 Nocardioides sp.
TAGGCGGCCAGCCCGATCACGAGCAGCAGCAGGAGGGCCAGGAAGATCAGCAGCCCCGGGCGGGTGCCGCGGTCGTCCTCGAGCTCCTCCTCCGGCACCGGCACCGGGGCCACGACCGCTGTCGGCTGGGTGATCGTGGTCGGCGGCTCGAGGGGTGGTGGCGGGATCACGTGCACCGGATGTCCGGCGAGGTAGCGCTCGATGTCGGCCCGCATCGCGCCCGCGGACTGGTAGCGGTCCTCGACCCGCTTGGCCAGCGACTTCATCACGATCGCGTCGACCTCGGGCGGCAGCTCGGTGTCGTGGTCGGACGGCGGGGAGGCCGGCTCGCGGACGTGCTGGTAGGCCACGGCGACGGGGGAGTCGCCGACGAACGGCGGACGGCCGGTGAGCAGCTCGTAGAGGAGACAGCCGGCGGAGTAGACGTCGGAGCGCGAGTCGACCGGCTCGCCGCGGGCCTGCTCGGGGGAGAGGTACTGCGCGGTCCCGACGACGGCAGCGGTCTGGGTCATCGTGCTCGAGGCGTCGGACATGGCCCGGGCGATGCCGAAGTCCATCACCTTCACGTCGCCCGACGGCGTGAGCATCACGTTGCCCGGCTTGATGTCGCGGTGGATGATCCCGGCGCGGTGGCTGTAGTCGAGGGCGGAGAGGACGCCGCTGGTGATCTCCAGGGCACGCTCGGGCAGGATCTTGCGACCCTCGCGGAGGATGTCGCGCAGCGTCCGGCCCGCGACGTACTCCATGACGATGTAGGGCTGGGCGACGCCGGAGCCGTCGGTCGCCTGCTCCTCGCCGGTGTCGTAGACCGCGACGATGGCCGGGTGGTTGAGCGAGGCCGAGCTCTGCGCCTCGCGGCGGAACCGGGCCTGGAAGGTGATGTCGCTGGCGAGATCGGTGCGGAGTAGCTTGACCGCCACGACGCGTCCGAGGCGGGTGTCGGTGCCCTTGCGGACCTCTGCCATGCCGCCGCGGCCGAGGAGCTCGCCCAGGGCGTAGCGCCCGCCGATCAACGGCTGTCCGTCAGGTCTGGTGTCGGGGCTCACTGCTGACCCTTCCCCTCGTGTGGGTGGTGCTGGGTGCTGCCGGCGCGGACGCTGCCCGTGCCGGTGGAGGTGCTCCGGTGCTCATCCACTGGTCCGCAGCACCGCCTCCATGACCGCCTTGGCGATCGGTCCTCCGAGCGTGCCGCCGTGGATCTCGTCGGTCGAGCGGTTGACGTGCTGGATCATCACGCACACCGCGACCTTGGGATTGGGGTTGGCGGGGGCGAAGCTGACGAACCACGCGTAGGGCGGCACCTCGGTGCCGTCGGGGTTCTTCAGGCCGCTCTGCGCCGTGCCGGTCTTGCCGGCGACCTGGACGCCCGGGATCGCCGCCGGGGCCGCCGTACCGCCCTGGACGGTCGCGACCATCAGCTTGGTCACCGCGTCGGAGGTGGCCTTGGAGGTCGCGTGGCTGAAGCTCTCGACCGGCGTCGGCGACAGCGGCTGCTGCGAGGGGGACTCGAGCTCCTCGACGAGGTGGGGCTTCATCACGACACCGTTGTTGGCGATGCCGGCGGCCGTCATCGCCATCTGCAGCGGCGTCGCGGTGACCGAGCCTTGGCCGAAGCCGGCGATCGCCGTCTGGGCCGGGTCGAGGCCGGCCGGGTAGCGCGAGATCGCCTGGTAGGGCAGCTGGTCGGTGTCGAGGTAGTGCTGGTTGAAGCCGTAGCCCTCCGCCTGCGCGTGCATGTCGGTGGCACCGACCTTGACCGCCATCGGCGCGAAGGCGGTGTTGCAGCTGAACTGCATCGCCTGCACGATCGAGATCTTGGTGGTGCCGCAGCCCCCGACCACGTCGTTGTGCACGACGTTGGACGACTGCGGCAAGGTGTACGACGGGCCGGCGGGCACCTGGGACGACGAGGTGTAGACGCCGTTCTCGATCGCTGCCGACGCGGTGACGATCTTGAACGTCGACCCCGGCGGCAGCGTGGTCTGCACCGCGCGGTTGAGCAGCGGCTGGGCCTTGTCGGCGCTGAGCTGGTCGGCGTAGGCGTTGGCGGCCTTGAAGTCGTGGCTGGCGAGCTTGTTGGGGTTGTAGGAGGGCAGCGACACCATCGCCAGGATCTTGCCGGTGGACGGCTCGATCGCGACCACGGAGCCCTGCACCTCGGGGCCGAGCGCCTTGAGCCCGTCGAACGCGGCCTTCTGGGCGGCCGGGTTGATCGTCAGGACGACGTTCCCGCCCTTGGTGGCGTTGCCGTTGACCAGGTCGACCAGCCGGTTGACGAACAGGCGGTCGTCCTCACCGGAGAGGAAGCTGTTCTGGGCGCGCTCGACGCCGGTCTCGTTGCCGTAGGTGTACCAGCCGGTCACGGCGGCGTACATGAACGGCTGGCGGTACTTGCGCTGGAACTTGTACTGGTCGGTGGTCTCGACGCTCTGGGCGATGGCCGTGCGGCCGACCAGGATCGCGCCGCGGTCGCGGGAGAAGGTCGCGGCGGCAACCCGGCCGTTGCCCACGCGGTCGTTGAGCGCGTTGGCGTGGTAGTACTGCAAGTACGTCGCGTTGAGCGCGAGGGCCAGGAACAGCAGCAGGCAGAAGACGGACACGGTGCGGATCGGCTTGTTCACGTCATTCTCACCACTTGGGTGGTCTCGACGTCGGCGTCGTCGGGGAGGGTCAGGTCTGGCGGCGGCCGGCGGGCGGCGTCGGAGATCCGCAGCAGCAGCGCGACGATCACCCAGTTGGCCACCAGTGACGACCCGCCGTAGGACAAGAACGGCGTGGTCAGGCCGGTGAGCGGGATCAGGTGGGTCACGCCCCCGACGACGACGAAGACCTGGAGCGCGATGGCGCCTGCGAAACCGGCGGCCAGCAGCTTGCCGAAGTCGTCACGGCAGATCAGCGCGGCCCGCAGGGCACGCTCGACGATGAGGCCGTAGAGCAGGATCACCGCAAGAGCGCCGGTCAGCCCCAGCTCCTCGCCGATGGCGCCGAAGATGAAGTCGCTCTCGGCTAACGAGATCCGCCAGGGCGAGCCCTGGCCCAGGCCGCGGCCGAGCAGGCCACCCCACGCCATCCCGAACATGGTCTCGACGGTCTGTCGGCCCTTGTCGTCGGTGTGGGCGCCGTAGTGGGCCCAGACGT
>JAHEXO010000040.1 GCA_023252065.1 Nocardioides sp.
GTGGCGGCCCTCCTCACCGATCTCGGCGAAGCCCGAGGAGATGATGATCATCCCGTGCACGCCCTTCGCGGCGCAGTCCAGCACGACGTCCTGCACCGACTCGGCGGGCACCGCCACGATGGCGACGTCGACGTCGCCCGGGATGTCGCCGACCGCGGAGTACGCCGGCAGCCCGGAGACCGCCTTGGCGAGCGGGTTCACGACGTAGACGCGGCCTGCGTAGTCGCCGAGCACGAGGTTGCGCACGAGTGCCTGGCCGACGGTGTCCTGGCGGCGGGAGGCGCCGATCACCGCGACCGAGCGCGGGTTGAAGAACTTGTCGATCGAGGCCGACTCGGCGCGGTGCTCGCGGCTCGACATCACGCCGATCGCGGTGTCGGTCGGCTCGATCGGGAACTCCAGCGAGATGACGCCGTCCTCGTAGCCGCTGACCAGCCGGTAGCCGGCGTCGCGGAAGGTCTGGATCATCCGGTGGTTGTCGGGGAGCACCTCGGCCACGAACCGCTCGATCCCGCGCTCCCGCCCGGCCTGGGCGAGGTGCTCGAGCAGCAGCTGCCCGATCCCCCGCCCCTGCTGGGCGTCCTCGACGAGGAACGCGACCTCGGCGACCTCGACCTCGCCCGCGTCGGAGCCGGGAGTGCCCGGGACGTGCCCCTCGTAGCTGCCCAGGGCGATCATCCGGTACGACAGCATCATCACGAACGCGACGCGGTGGACGTGGTAGACCTGGGTGAACCGCTTGACGTCGCGGTCCGACAGGTGGGGCATCGGGGAGAAGAAGCGGTAGTACTTCGACTGGTCCGACACCCGGCTGTAGAAGTCGACGAGCAGGTCGCGGTCGTCGGTCCGGATCGGCCGGATGTGCGCCGTCCCACCGTCGCGCAGCAGGACGTCGGCCTCCCAGTGCTGGGGGGCGACGGCTGCATCGGCATCGGCTGCGGTCACGACCCCGAATCTAGCGGCCGGAGGTTTCGCGCAGGTTGCCTCGAGGGACGTCGTCAGTGACGCAGGGCATACCTCAGGTGCAGCACCCGCTCGCCCTGGATGACCACGTGGGGGTCGTCCAGCACGATCTCGTCGGTCGCCGACCCCAGGAACCTCTTGCCCCGGCCCAGGAACACCGGCGCGACCTCGACCGCGACCTCGTCGGCCAGCCCGGCCGCGACGACCTGTCCGCCCACCTCGCCGGCGCAGACCAGCACCACGCCGTCGCCGGCGTGCTCGGTCGCCTGCCGCATCGCGTCCTCGATCCCGTCGGTGCAGAAGGTGTAGGGCGCGTCGGGGAAGCGCTCCTTCCACTCGTCGGCGTCGTCGCGGTGGGTGACGACGAAGACGCGGTCGCCGACGATGGGCATGCCACCCCAGCCGTCGGTGATGTTGAACAGGTGCCGGCCGATCACCTGGCACCGGGTCTCGGAGCTTTCGAGGTAGTCCTTGGACTGCTGCGAGACGTGGAAGACGTGGGCGGGGGTGAACCTCAGCTCGGTGTCGCCGGCCTCGTACCAGTCGAAGATCGGTCCGGGGAGGTCGTCGGGGCGGGCGATGAAGCCGTCGAGCGAGGCGACGGCCTGGACGATCACGGTGGTCATCGAAGGCTCCTCTTCTGTTCAACTGATTGGTTGAGAAAACTCCATCACGTCGTCCTCGCTTTGTCAACCATCAGGTTGAGCAAAGAGTCGTCACCGGACCACGCGTCGTACCCCGGCGCGCCCGCCGCCGCCCGGTCGGGCGGACCAGGGAGAATGCGCCCATGGCACGCGGCACCACCCGGCAGGACCTCCCCGACGACTTCGAGGAGCACATCCTCGACACCGACATCAAGCAGGAGATGGAGGCCTCTTTCCTCGAGTACGCCTACTCCGTCATCTACTCCCGTGCCCTGCCCGACGCCCGCGACGGGCTCAAGCCGGTCCAGCGCCGCATCCTCTACACGATGAACGACATGGGCGTGCGGCCCGACCGCGGCCACGTCAAGAGCGCTCGCGTCGTCGGCGAGGTGATGGGTCGGCTGCACCCCCACGGCGACGGCGCCATCTATGACGCGCTGGTGCGGATGACCCAGCCCTGGTCGATGCGGCTGCCCACGATCGACGGCCACGGCAACTTCGGCTCCCCCGACGACCCCCCGGCCGCGATGCGCTACACCGAGTGCCGGATGGCGCCGCCCGCGGTCGCCATGACCGCCTCGATCGACGAGGACACCGTCGACTTCAAGCCGAACTACGACAGCCGCGAGCTGGAGCCGGTCGTGCTCCCCGCGGCGATCCCCCACCTGGTCGTCAACGGCACCACCGGCATCGCGGTGGGCATGGCCACCAACATCCCGCCGCACAACCTGGGCGAGGTCGTGCAGGCGCTGCGCCACCTGGTCACCCACCCCGACGCCACCCTCGACGACCTGATGCGGTTCGTCCCCGGTCCCGACCTGCCGACCGGTGGCATGATCGTCGGCCTCGACGGCGTCCGCGACGCCTACGAGACCGGCCGGGGCAGCTTCCGGATGCGGGCCACCGCGCGCGTGGAGTCGGTCGGCCGGCGCAAGGGCATCGTGGTGACCGAGCTGCCCTACGGCGTCGGCACCGAGAAGGTCTCCGAGCGGATCAAGGCCCTCGTGCAGGCCAAGAAGCTGCAGGGCATCGCCGACATCAAGGACCTCACCGACCGCGACCACGGGCTGCGGCTCGTGATCGAGGTGAAGAACGGGTTCGTCCCCGAGGCCCTGCTCGAGCAGCTCTACAAGCTGACCCCGATGGAGGACAGCTTCGGCATCAACGCCGTCGCCCTCGTCGACGGCCAGCCACGCACCCTCGGTCTGCGGGAGCTGCTGCGGGTCTTCCTCGACCACCGCTTCGACGTCGTACGGCGTCGGTCGGTGCACCGGCGCGGCAAGGCCGCCGACCGGCTCCACCTCGTCGAGGGCCTGCTGGTCGCGATCCTCGACATCGACGAGGTCATCCAGGTGATCCGGTCCAGCGACAACGCGGCTGCCGCCAAGGAGCGGCTGATCTCGGTCTTCGACCTCACCCCGACCCAGGCCGACTACATCCTCGACATGCCTCTGCGGCGGCTCACGAGGTTCTCCCGGATCGAGCTGGAGAAGGAGCAGGAGGAGCTCCTGCGCACGATCGAGGCCCTCGACGCGATCCTCGCCGACGACGCGCTGCTCCGAAAGGTCGTCTCCGACGAGCTGGCCGAGGTGTCCAAGACCTACGGCACCCCCCGCCGCACCGTCCTGCTCCAGTCCGGTGGGGTGTCCGTCGCCGCGACCCCGGCATCGCTCGAGGTCGCCGACGACCCGTGCTTCGCCTACCTCTCCTCGTCGGGGCTGCTCGCGCGCTCGACCTCCGACGAGCTGCCCACGGGCGACGGCGCCCGCGCCAACCACGACGTCGTCGTCTCGGCGGTCCGGACGACCGCGCGCGGCGAGATCGGCGCGCTGACCTCGCGGGGCCGCGTCGTACGCCTGAGCGTCCTCGACCTGCCGGCCCTGCCCGGCTCGGCCAACCATCCTCACCTCCAGGGCGGCCTGCCGTTCGACCTCGTGCGCTCCCTGGAGGCCGGCGAACGCGCGCTGGCGCTGTGCGCGCTCCGCACCGACGGGCCCGGCCTCGTGCTCGGCACCCGCCAGGGCGTCGTGAAGCGGGTCAACCCCGAGGTCCTCGGCAAGGACGAGTGGGACGTGATCAGCCTCAAGGACGGCGACGAGGTCGTGGGCGCGGCCGAGCTGCACAGCGGCGACGAGGAGCTGTGCTTCATCACCTCCGACGCCCAGCTGCTCCACTTCGGCGCCGCCGGGGTGCGCCCGCAGGGCCGGAGCGGAGGCGGTATGGCGGGCGTCAAGCTCGCTGCGGGGCAGCGCGTCGTCTGGTTCGGCACGCTCGACCCCGCGTCGTCCGTCGTGGTCACGGCGAGCGGGTCGTCGACGGCGCTCCCGGGCACCGAGCCCGGTGCGGTCAAGGTCACCCCGTTCGCGGAGTATCCCGGCAAGGGTCGCGCCACCGGCGGTGTCCGCTGCCACCGGTTCCTCAAGGGCGAGGACGCCCTGATCTTCGCCTGGGCCGGTGCGGCTCCGGCCCGGGCCGCAGCCGCCAGCGGCTCACCGGTCGACCTCCCCGAGGCCACCGGCCGACGCGACGGCAGCGGCGTCCCCCTCGCCCAGCCGGTCGTCGCCTGTGCCGGCCCCGTTCCCACCCTGCTCTGAAGCCCCTGTCCCCTCTTGCGACTCCGCCCTCTGTGACAAGGTGACCCCCATGCGACGCCGTACCCTCCCGCTCCTCGCGGTGCTGCTCGGGCTCGCCCTCCCCCTGCTCTCGGCCTGCGGCGGCTCGTCGTCGTCCGGCCCGGCCCCGGCGACAGCCTTGAAGACCGCTGAGCAGAAGATCGCGGACACCTCGGGCCTGTCGTTGACGCTCTCCACCGACAACCTCCCCAGCGGCGTGCAGGGCGTGAAGGGTGCCTCCGGCACGGCAACCGACGCTCCGGCGTTCGACGGCACGCTCACCGTCGACATCGCGGGCGGCGCCTTCCCCGTCCCGGTCAAGGCCGTGGACGGCAAGGTCTACGCGCAGATCCCGCTCACTCCCGGGTGGTCCGTGGTCAACCCGGCTGACTACGGCGCCCCGGACCCGGCCCAGCTGCTCAGCGCCGACCAGGGCATCCCGGCGATCCTCGCAGCGACCCAGGACCTGAAGCAGAGCGGCCAGACCCGCGGCGGCAAGGACAACAAGGAGGTGCTGACCACCTACACCGGGACCGTCCCGGGCGACTCGGTCGCCCACCTGATCCCGGGAGCCAGCGGCGACTTCAAGGCGTCCTACCACATCGCCGACAACGGCGAGCTGCGGTCGGCCGACCTGACCGGTGCCTTCTACCCCGGCCACCCGTCGCTCACCTACACCCTCGAGCTCGACGACTACGGCACGACCCAGGACATCACCGCCCCATGAGGGCGACCCTCCTCCTGCTCGTGCGGTCGTGACCCGCACCAGCGCGTCGCCGCGCGTCCTGCTGGGGCTCGCGGCAGTCGCGGTCGCCTTCGCCGCCGCCGACACCTACGTCGTCGTCCTCGCCCTGCCCGACATGATGGCGAGCGTCGGGCTCTCGATCGACCAGCTCCAGCGGGGGGCGCCGATCGTGTCCGGCTTCCTGCTCGGCTACGTCGCGATGCTGCCTCTCATCGGGCGGATCGCCGACCTGCGCGGCCGGATCCCGGTCCTCGTCGCCGCACTACTTGTCTTCGCCCTCGGCTCCCTGGTCACCACGCTCGCCTACGACCTCCCGACCCTGGTCGCCGGCCGCTTCCTGCAAGGTGTCGGCGGCGGCGGGTTGGTGCCGGCGACCCTGGCCCTGGTGGCCGACCTCTACCCGGCCGACCGGCGCGGCGTACCCCTGGGGGTCGTGTCGGCGGTGCAGGAGATCGGCAGCGTCGTCGGCCCCCTGTTCGGGGCGCTGGTCCTGGCGGTCAGCGACTGGCGGGTGATCTTCGCGATCAACCTGGTCGTCGGGCTGGTGCTCGCGGGGCTCATCCAGCTTCTGCGGCTGAGGACCACACCGCCCGAGACGAGCCCGCAGACGACCGCTCCTCCGCCGGTCGATCTCGGCCCGGAGGCGGGGAATCGGCCGCTGTTCGACTGGGTCGGCGCCGGCCTGCTCGTGCTCGCCTTCGTAGCCGGCGGCCTGGTGTTCGTGCAGCCGAGCGCTCTGGTCAGCGACGTGACCTGGGGGCAGCTGTTCATCCCGGTCACCGGGTCGAGCCGCTGGCTGACGCCGGTCGGGCTGGTCGCGATCGTGGCCCTGGTGCTCTTCGTGGTGCGATGCGCGACGGCCCGCCGCCCGTTGGTCGACCTGCCCAGCTGGTGGCGCAGCGTCCGCGAGGCCGACCTCCTCGGCGCCCTGCTGCTGGCCGCCGCTCTCGCCGGGGTGATCCTCGCCTTCGCCACCGCCGACGCCCGCGTCCAGGTGTTCGCCCCCCAGGGGCGCTGGTACCTCCTCGGCGCGCTGGTCGCGACCGGCTGCCTGGTCTGGCACCTGCGCACCGCCGAACACCCGCTGGTCCCCCGCGGCGCGCTCCGTCGTACGCCGGCCTGGGGCGCGCTGCTGGTCAGCTTCTTCGTCGGCGCATCGCTGATCGCTGCGCTGATCGACATCCCGATCTTCGCCCGCACCACGGTCTACCCGGGCTCGCAGGTGTCGGCAGCGCTGGTCCTGGTGCGCTTCCTGGTGGCACTGCCCATCGGTGCCGTCGCCGGCGGCTACCTCACCCGCTGGTTGGCCGCCGGCGTGGTCGCGGCCGTCGGGATGGCGCTGGCCACGACCGGCTTCGTGCTGATGACGGGCTGGGGCGTCACCACGTTGTCGCACGGGTCCGCCAACCTCGCCCTTCTGGTCGGCGGTCTGGGCTTCGGCCTGGCCCTCGCGCCGGTCAACGCCGTCGTGCTTGCGAGCACCGACTCCGAGGTGCACGGCCTGGCCAGCGCCGGAGTCGTGGTGGCACGCATGGTCGGGATGCTCGTCGGCATCTCGGCGCTCACCACGATCGGGCTCCGGCGCTACTACTCCGAGACCATCGACCTGCCACCCCCGCTGCAGGTCTGCGGTGGGCACACGACACGCTGCGACGCCTACGACAACCTGCTCATCCACGCCGGCATCGCCCAGGAGCACACGGTGTTCGCCGGCGCAGCCGTCTGCGCCGCCTTCGCCGCGGTCCTGGCGCTCGTGCTGTTCCGCGGCGCTGCGACCCGGACGCTACCCTCGCGTCCGTGGGTGAACCCGTGACCGCCGACCCCTTCGCCGACCTCCTGGCCGCCAACGCGTCGTACGCCGACCGGTTCGAGCGCGGCGGCTTCGACGGCATCGCCCGGGCCGGCGTCGCCATCGTGACCTGCATGGACTCCCGGATCGAGCCGCTGGCCCTGCTCGGGCTCGAGCACGGCGACGCCAAGATCTTCCGCAACCCCGGTGGCCGGGTCACCCCCCAGGCCCTCGAGGCGCTGGTGCTCGGGGTGCACCTGCTCGGGGTCGACCGGATCCTGGTGGTGCCGCACACCCGGTGCGCGATGGCGTCGGCGACCGAGGCCGAGCTCCACCAGCGGGTCTCCGAGTCGGCCGGCATCGACGCCTCCTTCCAGCACTTCGACGTCGTCCCCGACCAGCTCGCGGCCCTCGCCGACGACGTCGAGAACGTCCGCAGCCACCCGCTGATCGGGGGCCGCGCAGCGGTCGGCGGCTTCCTCTACGACGTCGACACCGGCCGCCTCACGCGCCACGTCTGAGCCTCCACCCGCACTTCTCCGTGGACGTCGGAGCGGCCCGGGTGGAGACTTCAGGGCGTGGGGGGACTGCTCGAGCGCGAGACACAGCTGGCCTCGCTGCGTCAGTACGCCGAGGAGGCGCGCGGGCGTGACGGCCGGCTGGTCCTGGTGTCCGGCGAGGCGGGCATCGGCAAGTCGTCGCTGATCGAGGCACTCCAGGCCGAGCTCCGCGACGCCACGTGGGTGTGGGGCGCCTGCGACGGTCTGTTCACCCCTCGCCCGTTGGCGCCTCTGCACGACATGGTCCGCGAGCTGCAGGGGCCGCTGCACGACGCCGTACGTGAGGGCGCGCCGCGCGAGCGGGTCTACGACGAGGTCCTCACCTGGCTCGGCGGACAGCAGCGCCTGACGGTCCTGGTCGTCGAGGACGTGCAGTGGGCCGACGACGCGACCCTCGACCTCCTCCGCTACCTCGGACGTCGTCTCCGCACCCTCCCCGTGTTGCTCCTGGTCACGTTCCGCGACGACGCGCTCGCGCCGGCGGACACCCTGCGGGTCGCCCTCGGCGAGCTCGGCGGCCAGCGGTCGACCCGCCGGATCGACCTCCCGCCGCTCTCCCCCGCCGGCGTACGACGACTTGCCAAGGGCTCACCGCACCCCCCGGAGGAGCTCCTCCGCCTGACCGGCGGCAACCCGTTCTTCCTCACCGAGGTGCTCAGCTGCGACGACCTCGACGTCCCGACGTCGGTACGGGACGTCGTCCTCGCCCGCGCTGCCGTCCTGGACGACGACGCGCGCACGGCGCTCGAGATCGCGGCCCTCGACGGGCTGCGGGTGGATCCCGGGCTCGTCGCTACGGCGGCCGCCGGCGACGTGACCACCATCGACCGTCTGGTCGACGCGGGGCTGCTGACCTCGGACGGCGACACGGTCCGCTTCCGGCACGAGCTGTCCCGACGGGCGGTCGAGTCGGCGATCCCGGCGCATCGCCGGGTGGCCGGACACCGGGCCCTCCTCGACGCGCTCAGCCCGACCGAGCCGGACTGCGACGACGAGGCCCGGCTGGCCTACCACGCCGAAGGGGCGGGGGATGCCGGCCTGGTGCGGCGTCACGCCCCGGTCGCCGCCGGCCAGGCGTTCGCGCTCGGCGCCTACCGCGAGGCCGCGGCCCAGTACGAACGCGCCCTGCGCTTCCCTCCCGACGACCCGGGCGCCCTGGCCGAGCTCTACGACGGCTACGCCGAGGTGCTGGCCTACGTCGACTCCTGGCCGCAGGCAGCGGAGGCCCGCGAGCGCGCCATCGAGATCTGGCACGGGCTCGGGGACGCCGCCCGTGAGGGCCAGGACCACCGCAAGCTGTGCGCGGTCTACTGGCGGCTGTGCCGGGGTGAGGAGTCGGTGGCCGCGATCAAGCGGGCGATCGCGCTGCTGGAGCCGCTCGGCGACGACTCCGAGCTGGCCTACGCCTACTCCATCGAGGCCTTCAACCTCTGGTCGACGGACCTCCCCGCCGCGCGGGCGATGCTCCAGCGGGCACACGAGATGGCACGGCGCATCGGCGAGCCGATCCTGCTCAGCGACGTGCTCAACAACGTCGCGTTCGGTGACCTGCTCGAGCGCCGCGACTGGACCGGGCCGATGCTCGAGGCGCTGCGGCTCGGCCTCGAGGCGGGTGCCGAGGCCCAGACAGGGCGCGCCTACGCGAACGCCTACACCTTCTTCATAGGTGAGTTCCGGTTCCCCGAGGCCGAGCGCTTCTGGCGCGACGGCATCGCCTACTGCGACGAGCGCGACATCACGACGTACTCCACCTGCCTGCGCGGCCACCGGGCCGTGGCCCTGGGCGACGTCGGCCGCTGGGACGAGGCCGCGGCCATCGCCGAACGGGTGCTGGCCACCGAGGCCAGCCCGGTCAACCTGCTCACCTCGCAGCACACCCTCGGCCTGGTCCGGGCGCGCCGCGGCGTGGGCGACCCGTTCGAGGTGCTCGACGCCGCCGTCGAGGCGGCGGAGGGGGTCGACGAGACAGGGTGGGTCGCCCTCAGCCGGCTCGCCCGGGCCGAGGCCCGCTGGCTCGCCGGCGACGACGACGGCGCCGCGGACGACCTGCGCAGGGTGCGGGCCCGCATCACGGCGATGGACTTCGAGGAGGACGCCCCGCTGAGCGTCTGGGAGAACCGGCTCTTCGGCGCCGCGACCCCCGCCTCCCAGGTCAAGGAGCCCTGGACCGCCTGGGTCGCCGGCGACCACGTCGCGGCCGCTGCGACCTGGGACCGGCTGGGCTGCCCCTACTACGCCGCCCAGGCGCTGGCCGACTCCGAGGAGGAGGAGCGCCTCCGCGACGCCCTCTCCCGCTTCGAGGCGCTCGGCGCCGACGCCGCAGCGCGCCGTACCCGGCAGCGCATGAAGGACCTGGGCCATCGCGCCCCGCAGGGGGCGCGCGCCAGCACCCGGGAGCACCCGCTCGGCCTGACCCGGCGCGAGGACGAGGTGCTGGTCCTCCTCTGCG
>JAHEXO010000468.1 GCA_023252065.1 Nocardioides sp.
ACCGCAAGCGTCGCGGCATAGAGCGGCTGCGCCGGCTCGGGCTCGAGCGGATGGCCGGCCGCGCGGAGCAGATGACCCACGTGCTCGCCCCCAAGCCGGGCGGGCTGCTTGCTGCGCTCGACGCGGCGCCGGAGGCCGACGTGGTGCTCGTGGCGCACACCGGCCTCGACCACCTCGTCACCGTCCGCGACCTCTGGCGTGAGCTACCGATGGACAAGGTGCTCGTCATGCGGTGGTGGCAGGTCTCGCGCGCCGACATCCCGGCGGACCGGGAGCAGCGGATCGAGTGGCTCTTCGCGTGGTGGGAACGGATCGACACGTGGGTCGCCGAGAACAAGCCGCAGGACCTGCCCCGCAGGCGCGGCCGTGCGCCGGCGACCGCCGCGCCCTGACCCGGCGTACGACGACGGGTCGGGCCGCAGCGACCAGCGGCCGGTCAGGGCTTGCGCGAGGTCTTCTCCGCGGCCTCTTCGCCGGGGGCGAGGTCGACGACCTCGGCCGGCTCGTCGGGCGTGGTGACGGGGTGCTGCTCCTCGACCGCGTCGGCGAGCGCCTCGTCGGGCGAGGCACCGGCCTCGTCGTCGGCCTGCTCGGCCGAGGCCGCGGCGGCAGCGTCGGCGATCGGGGTGTCGGAGGACTTCGCGGCCGGCGGCGGGGGCGGCGTGTAGGACGACTGCCAGTTGTCCTGGCCGGAGCCCGACGTCAGCTTCTTGACCACGAACCCGAGCGCCGCCGCGATCCCGGTGATCAGGATGAACGTGCGGAGGCGGTGCTTCTTCTTGCCGGTGCCCTCGAGCTCGGCAGCCTTGGCGTTGGCGAGGTCGCGGCCTTCCGCGGCCTTCTGCGCCGCGAGGTCGGCCGCAGCAGCGGCGCGCTTGGCGGCAGCGGCGGCACCGGCGGCCACGAGCGGGACGGCCTTGTCCCGGGCGTCGGCGACCATCGGCGCGGCCTTCTCCTTGGCGTCCTCGAACGCCACCTCGGCCATCTCCATCGCCTCGGCGATCACGGGCGCGAGATTCTCCCGAGCACTCCCGTAGGCCGCCTCGACGGCTTCGGTCGCCTGCTCTACGAACGTCTTGTTACGGCGGATCCCCATGGCCCTCTTCCTCTCGTGTCGGACAACCATCCCATCACGACTGCCCCCGTACCCAACAGGGACCTTCCTACCGACCGGACGCCCGCCGGGCGACGCGGGGGCGAACCCGGACCGGACGCCCACCCGGCTGGGCCGAGGTGGCAGGATCGGCGGCACACAGCGACATCCACCGACACCGGTGCGACACCGAGTCCGACACCGAGCGACACCGACGTGTGAGAGGCAGACATGGCTGACCAGCAGGCGGTCCTGAAGACCAACCGGGGCGACATCACCATCAACCTGTTCCCGGACCAGGCTCCCGAGACCGTGGCGAACTTCGTCGGCCTCGCCGAGGGCACCAAGGACTACCGCGACGACGCGGGCCGCAGCGGCGAGCGCTACTACGACGGGCTCACCTTCCACCGGGTCATCGACGGCTTCATGATCCAGGGCGGCTGCCCGCTCGGCACCGGCACCGGCGGGCCGGGCTACACCTTCAAGGACGAGCCCCACCCCGAGCTGGTCTTCGACCGTCCTTACCTGCTGGCCATGGCCAACGCCGGCCCGGGCACCAACGGCTCGCAGTTCTTCATCACCACCTCGGCGACCTCGTGGCTGAACTTCAAGCACACGATCTTCGGCGAGGTCGCCGACCAGGCCTCCCGTGACGTCGTCGACGCGATCGGTACGACGGCCACGGGTGCCGGTGACCGCCCGGTCGAGCCGGTGGTCATCGAGTCGGTCGAGGTCAGGACCTCCTGAGCACGCCCACCGGCCCCGGCTCCGGGGCGCAGACGCCGGCGGGAGACCCCGCCGGCGTTCCGACCTGCTACCGGCACCCGGGCCGCGAGACCTACGTCCGCTGCCAGCGCTGCGACCGGCCGATCTGCCCCGACTGCATGAACGACGCGGCCGTCGGGTTCCAGTGCCCGTCGTGCGTGGCCGAGGGTCGCAAGACCACGCGCAGCGGCCGCACGCCGTACGGCGGGCTGCGGCCGACGCGTGGGGGCGTGGTCTCCCAGGCCCTGATCGGCATCAACGCGGCGGTCTGGGTGCTGATCCTGGCCACCGGCGCGACCGCCAGCGTGTGGGTCGACCGGCTGTCACTGCGCCCGGCAGCCCTGTGTGTCTACGGTCGGGGCGTCGATGTCAACGGCACCCATGCCCGGTGCGCGGCGACCGGCGGCACCTGGCTCCCGGGCGTGAGCGACGGTGCCTGGTGGCAGCTGGTGACCAGCATGTTCACCCAGGTCGCGGTGCTGCACATCGGGTTCAACATGCTCTTCCTGTGGCTACTCGGACCCCAGCTGGAACTGTTGCTCGGGCGGGTGCGCTACCTGGGGCTCTACCTGCTCGCGGGCCTGGTCGGCTCGGCCGCGGTCTACTGGCTGTCACCGGAGTTCAGCCCGACCCTGGGCGCCTCGGGCGCGATCTTCGGGCTGATGGGGGCGCTGCTGGTGTTCGCGTTGAAGGCCCATGCCGACGTCAGCCAGCTGATGATGTGGATCGGGCTGAACATCGCCCTCACCTTCTTCGGCACCAACATCTCCTGGCAGGGACACCTCGGCGGGTTCCTCGGCGGGGTCGTGCTGGCCCTGATCCTCGCCTACGCCCCGCGCGCGCGACGTACGGCGTGGCAGGCGAGCGGGTTCGCCGTCGTCTTCGCCCTGGTCGTCGTCGCCGTCGTCACCCGCACGGCGATGCTCACCTGACCAGGAGTCAGCGGCCGGTCGTCCCCAGCTGGGGATGAGCCTGGGGAGAACTACAGCGTTGTCATTCTCCACAGGTTCGTGCACAGGTGTGGAGAGACTCATTCCCACTTCGTGGCGAAGGCGAAGCCCACCGCCATGAACCCGATGCCCACCAGCAGGTTGAACTGGTCGAGGTCGTTGAAGACGGGCACCTTCGACAGGTTGTTGCCCGAGATCACGTAGAAGGTGCAGATCCAGATCAGCCCCACGAGGAAGCAGGTCAGCATCCCCACCACCACGCCGCGGTTGCGCCCGAGCGGGGTCGAGGGATGGGCCGAGACCAGGAACCCCGCCAGGA